>JALHNN010000066.1:5191-9211 GCA_022843505.1 Sulfuritalea sp. | reverse complement strand
GGCCAACGGCTACCAGTCGCTGCACACCACCCTGATCGGCCCCTTTGGCACGCCGGTGGAAATCCAGATCCGCAATGCCGACATGCACCATGTCGCCGAATCCGGCGTCGCCTCGCACTGGCTGTACAAGGACGAAACCGCGCTCGACCAGTTGCAGAAGAAGACCCACAAGTGGCTGCAGTCGCTGGTCGAGCTGCAGTCGGCCAGTGGCGATTCCTCGGAGTTCCTTGAGCACGTCAAGGTCGATCTCTTTCCCGGCGAAGTCTATGTCTTCAGCCCCAAGGGCAAGATCTTCGCCCTGCCGCGCGGTTCGACGCCCGTCGATCTGGCCTATGCCGTGCATACGGACATCGGTGACCGCTGCGTGGCCTGCCGCATAAATTTCGAGACCATGCCCCTGCGCACCGAGTTGCGCAATGGCGACCGCGTCGAGATCATCACCGCGCCCAACGCCGCGCCCAACCCGGCTTGGCTCGGCTACGTCAAGAGCGCGCGGGCGCGCTCCAAGATCCGCCATTTCCTCAACACTAGGCAGAACGAGGAGTCCGCCGCGCTCGGCGAACGCCTGCTGTCGCACGCCCTGCGCGACCTTGGCCTGGCCCTCGCCAAATTGCCGTCCCAGGCCTGGGACCGCTTCAAGCGGGCCTCGGGCGCTCGCTCGCAGAAGGCCGTGCTGGCGGAAATCGGGCTCGGCAAGCGGCTGCCGGCCATCGTCGCGCGGCGCCTGGCCGAAGGCGTCGAAACCGCGCCGCCGGCCGCGAGCGAGGGACGGGCCAAGGCGGCGATCCTGATCCACGGTCCGGAAGGCGTGGCCGTCAAGCTG
Organism: Sulfuritalea sp.; assembly: GCA_022843505.1. Lineage (GTDB taxonomy): Bacteria > Pseudomonadota > Gammaproteobacteria > Burkholderiales > Rhodocyclaceae > Sulfuritalea. The sequence continues at coordinate 8,388 of JALHNN010000066.1, read as the reverse complement.
GGCGACTGCTGCCGGCCGATACCCGGCGACCCGATCGTCGGCATGATCCGCAAGGGGCAGGGCCTGGTCGTCCATACCCACGACTGCCGCGCCATAGCCAAGCTGCGCAGCGAGCGCGGCAACTGGGTCGATGTCGAATGGGAACCGGGCATCACAGGCCTCTTCGAGGCCAGCATCAAGGTCGTGGCGAAGAACGTGCGCGGTGTGCTGGCACGCATCGCCGCCGGCATCGCCGAGGCCGATTCGAACATCGTCAATATCAGCATGGATGACGACAGCGGCGAGGCGACCACGCTGTTCTTCACACTCCAGGTCAGCGACCGAGTTCATCTTGCCCACATCCTGCGCGCCCTGCGGCGTATCCAGGAAGTGGTGCGCATCACCCGTTATGTCGATCCGAAACCCAAGTGAAAGGAAACACGATGGCCCTTTATGAATCCGAGCACACCAAGTTCATGCGCGAATGGCTGGAGAAACACCCCGAGGAAAGGATCGAGCAGCAGAAGGGCCGGGCCCTCTGGTGGGACAAGGCGCCGCGCCCGCTGGCGGCGATGAAGGAAACCGAAGCGGCTACCGTGCCGAGCAAGGCGTATTACTACGACGCGAATTGAGCCTGCATGCCGGCAAGAGTCGGCGCTGGGGGGACGGCGATAATGTCGTCGCAAGACAAAACGGCCACCCGAGGGTGGCCGTTTGCTTCGACCGATGGACGATACCCGTAACGGGCCTGTGCCGCCTCGCTACTGAAACTTGAAGTTGTAACGCACGCCGACGAAGCTCGAACTCTGTTTTTGCCGCAGGATCGCGGTCGTGCCATCGATCGCAGTGGGTAAGCCGTTGAATGTATAAGGCGACCTGTCGCTGAAGGTCCAGGTCCAGTCATCGGTACGCCAGAGCTCATGAATCAGGTCGAAGCGCAGACTGGAATTCCTTTCCATCTGGTATTCCGCAAACAGCTTCAGGCGGGCCATCCTGTTGCTGATGTCGTCAAGCGGGGTGATCGTCCTGACCTGCTGGTCCGTTTTCGTGACACTTCCTACCAGTTCCAGGTTTGCGCCTAGCCGGAAATCCTTTGAAACCTGGCCTTTGGCACCGAAACCCAGCGCGTGGCCGGTTTCCTTGAAGTTGGTAACCTTCTGATTGCGGGCCGCCGTGTCGTCGGCGCCCAGCAGCTTTGACTTCGTGATGTCCAGGGAGTAATAGGCGTTCAATTGCCAGTTGTCGTTCAGCGTGTAGTTGGCATCCGCGGCGAAAAGGTTAGCCGAGCCATCCTTCAGGCCTTGGGGGACGTCTGACGCGCCAGTTCCCAGCGCAGGCCTGAAGTCGTACTTGTCACGCGAATCCTCGAAGGTGAATTGCAGCGCCAGGCTTTCGCTTGGCGACCAATCCAGCATTCCACGCCACTTGTCTCGATTGCGATCCGAGATATGCGAGGGATTGATGGCGGCTTCCACGCCAGCGGCCGTGGTCGTGACATCGCCGGAACCAGTACGCTTCCCCCGCAGGTAAGCCACAGATCCGTTGATCGTCTCGGAAAACGCCCTGCGCAGTTGCAGGCGATAGGTAGTTTCGTCAATATTCTGACGGAATGGGGCTTCAATCTGGGTAATCGCTGCCATGTTGCCGTTGCGAGGTGCCGTGCGATTCTGATCCTTGTAATCGACACCTGCGGTCAAGCTATACCCGTCGGGAAGGCGGTAGGTGCCTTCCAGCTTGCCCGATTTCGTCCGGTAGCCGTGCGCTGTGTAATAGCCGTTGGTCTGGTTCGTAAAGCGAACCACGGGCGTCTTGTCGTTGACGTCGTGGTAGCGCAGATTCGCGTTTAGCGATAGCCGGGGTAGCGGCCGCGAACTGAGCCCGACTTCCGCAGTGGTGGTGTTTACCTTCCCGCCTAGCCTTTCCGGCGACCCGGCCCAACGCGTCCACTCATTGCCAAAGGGGAGAGTCTCGTTCTGCGTGGCCGTTCCCGAGGAAAGCTGGACCGTTCCCCGGGTGGTCGGGGTAAAGGAATATCCCGCGTCGAGAAACAGGCGATGCGCCTGGTTGTCCATCGGCAGGGACAGGGATGTCGCGGTGCCGCCCCGGATTACGCCCACCATCAGCGCATTGCTGTTTTCATACCAGCTGCCGGAATACCCGCCGGAAACCTGCAAGCGTTCGCCGGCGTAGCCGAGAATGGCTTCAAGCTGGCGTGTGGTGGCATCGATGGGTTCAGTCATGAAATAGGCGTTGGCTCCCTGTCCCGCAATTCGGGCCCCCTCCTTCTTCTCGTTCTTGAAACTGATCCGCAGGTCTAGCGCGTCGGAGATACTCTTGTAAAACCCGAGTTCAACGAGATCGCGAGTTGTGCTAAGGCTTACCTCACGCTTGGGCAGGGCGTTCGCCCCCGCCGCGCCGCTGATCGTTTGATACACCTGCCCGATACCCTGCAATCCGGTGTTGAACGACATCGGGTCGTCGCGCGTCAGGCGGCTGTAGCCCAGCGAAACTCCAATATCGCCCTGGCGCAACCATTCAGCGCTCAGTTCGCGGCTGTCCTGACCGAGGTTACGGCCGGATAAGTTCATCCAGGTGCCCGTCACCCCGTCTCGCCTGACCAGATCAAGGTCGAGAAAACCATAGGCCTTGCCGTCCCGCATCCCGTCATACTTGCCGAGCTGAAAGCGATCCTTCGACCAGTTGCCGACCCCGATCGAGATCACGCTCTCGGGCTGGGAAAGCGCCTTGACCTCATCGCTTGGCGTTTCGGCTGCCGAGGTGGCCGGCCAAGCCGCCATCACCGCGCAGGCAATTGCGGAAATCTTGAATACGTTCGTCTTATTCATGGTCTCTTCCTTGCCGATCAGCGACGGAAACGGCCGGCCGTCGCGTTGTCATGCCGGCTGTTGCTGCCATGGATATTGGTATGGCAGTTCAGGCAGCCCCTTGCCACCAGTCCGCGCGTGGCGGGCACGATGGCGGCTCCAGACGCGGGCAGAGCCGCCGGGCTGCGGGCATGGTCGCTCGATGCGGTATTGGCGTGGCACTCCTGACAGAGGAAGGGCGAGCGCGACTTCAGCAGGTTGGCGATGGTGGTGCCGTGCGCGTTGTGGCAGATGCCGCAATCCTCGGTCACCGGCTGGTGGTTATGGACGAAGGGACCACGCTTTTCCATGTGACAGGTATAGCAGGTCTCGTTGGTGGATGCCTTGACGAGT
>JALHNN010000066.1:0-5181 GCA_022843505.1 Sulfuritalea sp. | reverse complement strand
GGATTGTCACCGTGAACGTTGTGGCATGAGGAGCAGGCCATCTTGCCTTCGGGTACAGGGTGGCGGGAGGGGCGATTCATCTGCGCACGCTGCTCCTTGTGGCAGGAGTAGCAGGTCTCGGTCTGGGTCAGTTTGTCCCGCACCTTGTCCTTCTTGCTATGTACCTGGTGGCAATTGTTGCAGGCGACGTCGCGCGAGGCATGGGTGCTCGACTGCCAGGTGATGCGGTTTCCCCCCTGGTGGCAGGTAAGGCAGGCAGTATTGCGTTCGTCAGCGGACGTTGTGGTGTTCTTGCGGAAGCTGCGATCCACTTTCGGCGGCTTGTCGCTCCCCTTGTGGGTGCGATGCTTTTCGCTCTCGCCGTGACAGTCGGTGCAGGTCGGCGTGCGCTTGTCGGCAACGACGCCGTGCCTGGTCTTGCCGATGGCCAGGACGCCGGGGTTCAGTTCAAGCATCGTGGCGGCACCTGTCGGTTCGTCCGCCTCGTCATGGCAGCCGGTGCACTTGGCGTCGCCCTTGAGGATCAGGTCCTTCGCGGCGGGGTCGGCGGCGAGGTTCCTGACCGGTGCCTTGGCGGCCTCCGTTGCCGCAAGCGCCAAGCTTGCCGGCACGCCTAGACTCATGCTCGCCGCAATCGCGACGAGCAAACTTTGCCATCTTGTCATCCTGATCCCCTTGTTCTTTGCGCCCGAATATCCAAGAGACGGGCAACCTGTCGCAGTTTGACCCGCGATCATGCCCGAGCAGTCGCATTCTGGGTGGATTTTTTGATTCCCCCGACGGGCGAGAACGGGGTGGGGCGCGGCTTTCGTTGTGAAGTCCAATGTTTCTGGCTAAACGAATTCTTCTTGGAACTCGGGTCTCTCGCGGGTCGCCGGAAAGGGCGCAACCCGAGCCGCGCTAAGCGCTTGCCGGCGGCTTGACCGCCCGGTGAAAGCCGATCATGCCGTAGAACACCCGGTCTACGCTGACTTCTCTGAATCCCAGTTCGCGCAGCATGATCGAGAGCTCCTCGGCCGAGTAGAACAAGTCGAGGGCGTCGATGAAATACTGCTTGAACTTGACGGCGCTGGGCCCGCTGCCGACGATGGTGCTGGTGAAGTTGAGGCAGGTCTTGAGGTAGCCGTAGTAGAGCTTCTTCACCAGCGGATTGCGTGGACGCAGCATGTCGGAGTGGTGGAAATGCCCCCCCGGTTTCAGTACGCGCCGGATTTCCTGGAAAACCTCGCGCACGCGCAGGTGGCGCGAGGCGAACTGCAGGGTGACGACGTCGAAATGATTGTCGGGGAAGGGCAGTTCATGCACGTCGCCGATGGCACTCTTGATCGTGAAGCCCAGCGCCTCGGCATTCTTTCGCCCGACTTCCTGCATTTCGGCGCTGCGATCCATGGCCTGAACGTCGAGGCTGGGCTCGCGCCTGAGCAGGGCGATGCCGATCGCGTTGGTGCCGGCACAGACGTCGAGCACCTTTTGCCCCGGCCGGATGTCGACCGAGCGCATGAAGCGTGCGAGAAAATCGCTCCACATGCCGAGCGCCGCGATTTCGTTGGCGCGGTCGTAATAGCGCGCGATGTCGGCGAAGGCGTCATTGAGCTCGTTGCTCCAGATCTCCCTGAAGCGTTCTTCTCGCACCGATTCGCGTGCGGCGAGTGTGGGGGGGGGCATTTCGTCTCTCCAGCGCCCGGATACCACCGGGCGAAACTCCACAACGATTTAGCCCGTCGGCGGAGATGCTGTCAAGTCGAACGGCCGTGTGGCAAGTCACCCCCCGGATATGCGGCCGGGGGGCGGATGATGCGTGCGGCAGATACCTACTGGATCGCGATGCGACGTGCCTGAGCCGCGGTCTTCTTGGGCAGGACCAGTTCAAGCACACCGTCGGTGTACTTGGCGCTCACGCGCGCTTCGTCTACCTCCTGCGCCAGCTGGAAGCTGCGCGAGACCTTGCCGAAATAGCGCTCGGTGCGCAGCACGCGCTCGCCTTCCTTGACATCCTTTTCCTCGCGTCGTTCGGCGGTTATGGAAACCACAGCCCCGTCGACCGCAACGTGGATGTCATCCTTCTTCACGCCGGGGATCTCGGCATGAACCAAGTAGCCGCCTTCCTGTTCCTTGACGTCGATTTTCACCGCAGGGGCGTCGGGCTGGGTGCCGAAATCGACCGGGCGGACAAAGAAACCGCGGAAGAAATCATCGAGTGGATCGCGCCGAATCAAGCCGTTCATGTCATTCTCCTTTCATTCAGTTGCTGACCTCGACCGAGGTGGAAGTCCCTTGCTCCGAATGTAGGTTCCCCCGCGCCATTTTCAAGGGGCCGGGGGCGAATGCGGCCAAGGCATGCCGGAGTGCAGTCTGTCGCGCCGCGCCGGCAGGGCCAGTATGGCGTCACGGTTGGTCCAGGAGAAACAAGCCGCCGCAGCCTCTCGCCAGGGCAGCCAGCGGTAGCCGAGGTGCTCGTCGTCGGCAACCGATACCGGACAGCCTGCGGGCACACACAGGCTATAGACGTGCTCGGTGTTGTGCGTCACACCCGGCGCATAGCGGTGGCGCCACTCGGCGAAGATTTCGTAGCGATTGACCTGCCGCCAATCGAGAAAATCGACGGCCGGCGCGTCGATCCCGGTTTCTTCCCTGACTTCGCGGCAGGCCGTTTCCAGAAGGCTTTCGCCGCCCTCCTGGCTGCCGGTGACCGATTGCCAGAAGCCCGGGTGGCGTGCGCGCTCGAGCAGCAGGACGTCCAGCGCCGGGGTGTGGATCACCACCAGCACCGAGACCGGGTTCTTGCACGTCATCCGGGCTGGGTGATCGTCGGCAGCCAGGCGATGCCGTCGGCCTGCATGTCGACCAGGCACCAGAACGGGATGCCATCCTCGCGCCAGGTGTTGGCGGCTTCCTGAAAAATCTGCATCAGCTGGACGAAATCGCTTTCGGCCCGGCCATGGATGCCGTCGCAGTGGTCGAGGATCACCATGTAGCCCGTCGCCGGTAGCCATCCCATGTCGAGCAGGCAGTCGGTCAGGGCGTCCCAGTTGTGGCCGAACCATTCCGGGAAGCGCAGCGCGCGGCTGACGGCGTCGAGCATTGCCTCCTTGTCACGAGCAGCCGCCAGGTCCACCCGCAGCACCAGGCAGCCCGCCGCCCGGGCGCCGGCCAGCAGGTCGTCGATGGCGCCGTGCGGCAGGTGATGCACGCCGGCACGCGCGGCATCGGCAAACAGGGCCTCGTAGTGGGCGGCATTCATCGCTGGATCCTGCGGAAGGTCTTGTAGTGGTCGGCGGTGTAGTAGAACACGGCCGGCGGCTTGTCGCCGGTAACGATGCGCCGCGCGCCGCGGTCGCGGCTGCCCGGCGTGGGTACGGTGTACTCGCGGTAATAGCCTCGCGGCTGCTCGGGCAGGCGACGTTCGCGGTTCTGGAAGACGATGCCGTCGCGACGGTAGGGAAAAGGTCCGCCGGCATCGATCAGTCTCAGGGTCTCGCGCGCCTCGGCAGGCAGTTCGGCGAGCCTGATGCCGCGTACTTCCCTGGCCTGTGCGCCGGCACAGGCCAGCGCGGCGAGCAGGGCAAGGACCAGGCGGCGCATGCGGGGGCTCAGCCCTTGCCGACTTCGACCTGGGTTTCGACCTTCTGCCGCAGGCGGATGTGCAGCTCGCGCAGCTGCTTTTCATCGACGTCGGACGGGGCGTCGGTCAGCAGGCACTGCGCGCGCTGGGTCTTGGGGAAGGCGATCACGTCGCGGATCGATTCGGCGCCGGCCATCATGGTGACGATCCGATCCAGGCCGAAAGCGAGGCCGCCATGCGGCGGCGCTCCGTACTTCAGCGCGTCGAGCAGGAAGCCGAATTTGACCTGCTGTTCCTCGGGGCCGATGCCCAGCGCCTGGAAGACTTTCTCCTGCACCTCGGCGCGATGGATACGCACCGAGCCGCCGCCCATTTCCCAGCCGTTCAGCGCCAGGTCATAGGCCTTGGCCAGGCACTTGCCGGGGTCGGTGGCCATCAGGGCCTCGTGTCCGTCCTTGGGGCTGGTGAAGGGGTGGTGGCAGGCCGACCAGCGCTTGTTTTCCTCGTCGTATTCGAACATCGGAAAATCGACCACCCACAGCGGCTCCCAGTCCTTGCCATTGACGTAGCCCTTTTCGTGGCCGAGCTTGGTGCGCAGCGCGCCCAGCGCATCATTGACCACCTTGGTCTTGTCGGCGCCGAAGAAGATCAGGTCGCCCGACTGGGCGCCGGTGCGCTCGATGATGGTCTTCAGCGCGGACTCGTGCAGGTTCTTGACGATGGGTGACTGCAGGCCTTCCTCGTTCAGCTTCGCGGCGTCGTTGACCTTGATGTAGGCCAGGCCGCGCGCACCGTAAATCTTGACGAACTCGGTGTAGCCGTCGATCTCGCCGCGCGTCAGGCTGGCGCCGCCGGGGACGCGCAGTGCCGCGACGCGGCCGCCGGAGGTGGCCGGGCCGCTGAATACCTTGAAGGCGACGTCGGCGACCGCATCGGTGACCTCGGTCAATTCCAGCGTTACGCGCAGGTCGGGCTTGTCCGAACCGTAACGGCCCATGGCCTCGGCGTAGCTCATGCGCGGGAAGGGTTTGGGCAGCTCCACCGCCAGCGCGGTCTTGAACACGCTGCGGATCATTTCCTCCATCAGCGCGGTGATCTGCTCCTCGGTGAGGAAGGAGGTTTCGATATCGACCTGGGTGAATTCCGGCTGGCGGTCGGCGCGCAGGTCTTCGTCGCGGAAGCACTTGGTGATCTGGTAGTAGCGGTCGTAGCCGGCGACCATCAGCAGTTGCTTGAACAGCTGCGGCGATTGCGGCAGGGCGAAGAACTGACCCGGATGCACGCGCGAGGGCACCAGGTAGTCGCGCGCGCCTTCCGGTGTCGACTTGGTCAGCATCGGCGTTTCGATGTCGATGAAGCCCTTCTCGTCGAGGAAGCGGCGGAAGGCCATCGCCACCTTGTAGCGCAGCATCAGGTTCTTCTGCATCTGCGGGCGGCGCAGGTCGATCACGCGGTGGGTCAGGCGCACGTTTTCGGAGAGGTTGTCCTCGTCCAACTGGAAGGGCGGCGTCACCGCCGCATTCAGCACCTCCAGGTCATGGCAGAGGATCTCGATCTCGCCCGAGGCCAGGTTGGCGTTCTCCGTGCCGGCAGGGCGGCGACGTACCTTCCCCGTCACC
>JALHNN010000065.1 GCA_022843505.1 Sulfuritalea sp. | reverse complement strand
CCGATAGTCGCCTATCCCGAAGTCGATCTGACCTTCAAGTCGAACGACAACATTTATTCCCAGCCGTCGACCGGCACCCGCAAGAGCGCCAACATCACGGTGCTGGCGCCCAAGGTCAAGTTCGAAGCCAAGGACGGTCCGCACACCTATGACGCCACCTACCGCGTCGAGCACGGCTCCTACAGCGGCGTGTCGTCTGCCAACTATACCGATCAGGTGCTCAGCGCCAATGCCAACTGGGTGTTTTCCGGCCGTGCCGGCCTGAAGTTGGGCGCCGAGTACATGCTGGGCCACGACGATCAGGGCGCGGTCCCCGGTGCGACCACCCACGCCAACCCCGACAAGTATCACCAGACCTCCTTCAACTTCCTCGGCGGCTATGGCGCCGAAGGGGCCCAAGGACGCATCGAAGTCGAGGGCGGTTTGATCAACAAGCGCTACGACAATTTCAAGTTTGACAACGCCGGCAACCCGGACAACACCAAGCGCGATCGCGACGACACCAAGCTCGGCGCCACCTTCTACTGGCGTGTGGCACCGAAGACCCAGCTGCTGTTCCAGGCGATACAGACCAAGTACGACTACAAGCCGAACTCCTTCACCGGCTGGACCACCCTCGACAGCACCGAGAGAAAGTACAACTTCGGCGTGACCTGGGAAGCCACCGCCAGCACGACCGGTATTTTCAAGGTCGGGCATACCAAGAAGGATTTCGATGTCAGCACACTGCGTGATTTTTCGGGTTCTGGCTGGGAGGGGCAAGTCAAGTGGAGTCCGCTGACCTACTCCACGGTTGATTTCACCACCGGCAAGAGTCCGGGCGAATCCACCATCGGCAACGCCTCTTTGGATACCCGCCACGGTATTACCTGGAACCACGCCTGGAGCGGTCGCGTATCGACCGTTGCCTCCTACAACTACACCGATACTGATTACCAGGCCAACGCTGGCGTCTCCCAGTCGGACAAGATCAACGCCTATGGCCTGAAGCTCAATTACCAGTGGATGCCGACGGTCAAGGTGGGCATGGGTTACGACCGCACCGACAAGTCCTCGACCAGCGCAACCTCGGCCTACAAGCGCGACATCTGGAGCATCTTCCTCAACGCGGCAATCTGACGCGCGCTGGTTTACCAGCTAGCCATTTGATAGAATCTGGAGGGGATTTTCCCCTCCATTTTTTTTCGGATTTCCATGAGAGGCAATGTTTCAATGAGCGGACTCTTCAAGTGCCTGCTCTCCGCGGGCCTTTGTATGCTTTGCCTGTTTGCGCATGCACAAGAGCGCGTTACCGTCGATAAGCTGTTGTCGACCTACCGCCTGGGTTCGGGCGACGTGGTCAGCATCCGCGTCCTCGGCGAGGACGACCTGAAGCGGGAAAAAATCCGCCTCAGCGACGCCGGCACGATTTCCTTTCCCATCATCGGCGAGATACGCGTCCTCGGCAAACGCGTCGTCGAACTCGAAACCCTGATCGCCGACGGACTGCGCGGCAAATACCTGCTCAATCCGGTGGTCTCGGTCACGATCGAGGAATACCGCCCGATCTTCGTCAACGGCCAGGTCGAGAAATCCGGCGCCTATCCCTTCCAGCCGGGGCTGACCGTGCGCAAGGCGGTCTCGCTGGCCGGCGGCTTCAAGGAACGCGCCTCCAAGGAAAAGATCTTCGTCATCCGCGAGGACGACAAGAGCCAGACACCCGTAAAGGTCGACCAGTCGGCGCTGGTCCATCCCGGTGACATCATCACCGTCGAAGAAAGCTTCTTCTGAACATGAATCATCCTGCACCGCCCGTCCTACCCGCCGCCGCCCCGGTGCAGCCGGTGTTCGTTCCCGTCGAGCGGGACGAGCATGATGCCGATCGCCTGGCGGAACAACTCCGCTTCTGGCGGCGCAGCATCTCCAAGCACAAATGGAGCGCCCTCGGCCTGGCGCTGGCGATTGCGTTGCTGACCACCTTGATCGTATACGTCATACAGCCGACCTATCGTTCGACCGCCACGCTGATGCTCGAATCGAACAAGAGCAAGGTGGTCAGCATCGAAGAAGTGTATAGCGCGATGAGCAGCAATCGCGAGTACTACCAGACCCAGGCCGAGATCCTCAAGTCGGAGGAACTCGCGCGCCGCATCGTCGAAAAGATGAAGCTGGTCGACCATCCGGTGATGGACCCGCGCAAGCAGGCCGAAAGCGGGTTTTCGCTGAAGAAGCTGGTACCGGCCGCCTGGCTGGGCGACGACGAGGCCAAGACGTTAACGCCTGAACAATTGCAGTCCATCGTGGTTGGCCGCTTCAAGAGGGAACTCACCATCGAACTGGTGCGCAACAGCCAGTTGATCAAGATCAGCTACGAAAGCCCGGACAAGGAGTTCGCCGCCAAAGCCGCCAACTGGGTCGCCGAGGGCTTCATCGAAGCCGACATGGATGCCCGTCTGGCCATGACGCAAAAGGCCGGCGCCTGGCTCACCGAGCGCTTGTCCGGCCTGCGCAAGAAGCTCGAGGAATCCGAGCGTGCCCTGCAGCAGTTCCGCGAGCGCGAGCGCATCGTCGATGCCAAGGGCGTCGCGCAAAGCGGCGCCTCCAAGCAGCTCGAGCAGCTTTCCGAAGGCCTGGTGACGTCGCGGCAGAAGCGTGCCGAGGCCGAGGCCGCCTACCAGCAGGTGCAGGCCGCGCAAAAGTCCAGGATCGACGTCGAGTCCATCCCGGCGGTGCAGAAGAACACCATCTACATCCAGCTCAAGGCCGCCGAGTCGGCCGCCGAAGGGCGTCTTGCCGATGCCGCCAAGAAATACGGCCCCGAGCATCCCAGGCGCCAGACCGCGGATGCCGAGGTGCGCGCCGCCCGTGAAAACACCAAGCGCCAGATCGACACCATCACCACCAGCATCACCAAGGAGTACGAGCTGGCGCGGGCGCAGGAAACCGCCGTCGAAAGGGCGCTGGCGCAAAGCAAGGGCGACATCCTCGGCATGAACCGCAAGGAGTACGAGCTCGGCGTACACGAACGCGAAGTGGCGTCGAACAAGAGCCTGTACGAGATGTTCACCTCGCGCATGAAGGAAACCAACGTTGCCGGTGACTTGCAGTCGCCGATCGCCCGGGTCGTCGATCCCGCCGTGGTCAGGGATGCGCCCTATAGTCCCAAGAAGGCACGGATCATCGGCATCGCCGCCGTGGTCGGCCTGATCCTCGGCCTCATGCTGGCACTGCTGCTGGAGTACCTCGACAACACCATCAAGAATGCCGAAGACGTGGACACCAAGCTGCGTCAGCCGCTGCTGGGCCAACTGCCGCGCCTGAAGGGCAAGCTCGAATCGGGCGACCTGCAGATCGCCTTCATCAAGGACAAGGACCCGGGATTTTCCGAGGAAATCCGCTCCATCCGCACCGGCGTGCTGCTCTCCTCGATCGATTCGCCGCACAAGGTGCTGCTCGTGACCTCGTCCATTCCCGGCGAAGGCAAGACCTCGGTGGCGACCAATATCGCGCTGGCCTTGGGCCAGGTGCGCAAGGTCTGCCTGATCGACGCCGACATGCGGCGACCCACGGTGGCCAAGGTGCTGGGCGTGGATACCACCAGCAAGGGCCTCTCCAACCTGGTTTCCGGCTCGGATCCGACGTCCGAATGCCTGCACTTCAACAAGGAACTCGGCATCCACGTGATTCCCAGCGGCGTCGTGCCGCCGAATCCGCTCGAACTCTTGTCCTCGATACGTTTTGCCGAGGCCATGAAGTGGCTGGAGGACAGCTTCGACATCATCGTCATCGACAGTCCGCCGCTGCAACTGGTCAGCGACCCGCTGATCCTGTCGCAGTTCGCCAACTCGGTGGTCTATGTCGTCAAGGCCGATTCGACGCCCTACCAGGAGGCGCTCGGCGGGCTGGAACGACTGCGCGAAGCCAAGGCTCACGTGCTGGGTGTGGTCATCAACCAGATCGACCGCGAAAAAGCGGATCGCTACTACGGCTACGGCAAGTACAGCGCCTACGGCTACGGCAAGAAGTACGGCGGTTATGGCGGGTACTCGTCCCACAAGGCGTGATCGACCTCCACTGCCATTTGCTTCCCGGGGTCGACGACGGTCCCGAAGACCTCAAAACCTCGCTGCAGCTCGCGCGCCACGCCGTGGCCGCGGGCATCCGCGTTTCCATGGTCACGCCGCACATGCATGCCGGGCGCTACGAGAATCGCGCCGCAAGCATACGGGCCGCGGCGCAGGCCTTCCAGGCCGAGCTTGATGCCGAAGGCATCGCCCTGCAGATCCACTCCGCCGCCGAGGTCCGGCTCGACCATGATGTGCTGGCCTGGGTGGCGGAGGGCCATGTGCCCTTCCTCGGCGCCTGGCAGGGCGAACGCGTGATGCTGCTGGAACTCCCCCACAGCCATGTGCCGGTCGGCGCCGACAAGCTCGTCGAGTGGCTGCGCAAGCAGGGCATACGGCCCATGATCGCGCATCCCGAGCGCAACAAGGACATCATGCGCAGCGTGGACAAGCTGCTGCCTTTCGTGCGGCTCGGCTGCCTGCTGCAGGTCACCGCCGGCGCGGTGGCCGGCGCCTTCGGCGAGGCCGCGCGCGCCCGGGCCGCGGATCTGCTCGGCAGGGGCTGGGTCACGGTGCTGGCCTCGGACGCCCACAATCTGGACGCCCGACCGCCGGAGCTCGAGCCCGGTCGGGCCGCCGCCGCGGTCATAGTCGGCGAGGCGGAATCCTGGAATATGGTGCGCCACCGCCCGGCGGAAATCATTGGGATGGGGGCGTGAAGCGCCTCGCGTCACCGGCCGGGGCAGCCGCCTTGCTGCTGCTGCTCGCGCTTGCAGCCACGGCCTATTTCACCGCCATGCGCTTCGCCGCCGACCTGAGCGCGCAGGATGCACGCTATCGCTTCGAGCGCTGGGAGGCCGGCAAGGCCAAGCCGCAGGCCGGCGAAGTTGGCGCCGCCATTGCCGCCCTGGGCGCCGCCCTGGCTTACGAGCCGGGCAACCCCAACCTGCATTCAGACCTGGCCCGGATCGAGTATTGGCGCGTTCGCGAGGGATCGCTGGTCGATGCCGAGTCTCGGCGCGGGCGCGAAGCCGCGCTGGAAAGTTTCCGCCAGGCGGCCCGGCGACGCTCGACCTCCGGCCATACCTGGGTCAATATCGCGCTGACCCGTTACATGCTCGGCCAGGTCGATAGCGAGTTCGTCCTTGCGCTGGAGCAGACCCTGCGCTGGGCGCCCTGGCAGCCGCACCTGCAACTGAACGCGATACAGCTCGGCCTCGCCACCTGGCAGATCCTCGATGAACCCCGGCAGCGCCTGGTGGCCCAGGCCGTCCAGCGTCAGGCGGAATGGAAGATGGCGGATCAGAAACCGGCCCTGATCCGCCTGTTGCGCGGCTACGGACGCGCTGAACTCGGCTGCCAGTGGGCGGGGTCGTCGCTGGGCTGCCCCGGCCGCTGAGATCGCCGTGTTTCCGGCGCCGACTTTCGGCGCAGGCTGGCCGCGACCCAGGCCAGGGCCAGCATCACCGTTGCGGTGAAGGATGTCGCCGGCATCTGCAGGTTGAAATCCACGCTGCTGTGGATCAGCAGCCAGCAGATCGCCATGGTCACGCCGAAGGCCGTGCCGCGCATCAGCCGGTTGCGGCGCAGGCGCATCGCCCGAAGCGCCTGCCACAGCGCGCCGAGGACCACCGTCCCGCACAGCAGCAGCCCCACCACACCGGTTTCTGCGGCGATCTGGACATAGTCGTTGTGGGCGAAATCGTAGAAGCCATTCAGTCGATCGGTGTGGTAACTGGGAAACACGACGTAGAACGTGCCGCCGCCTGAGCCCGTCATCATGAAGTCCTTGAGGTAGGGAAGGGCGGCGCGGCTGACTTCGTCGCGGTCCTCGGTGGGCAAAACGTTCTCGGTGTTGGTCGTGACTTCCGTGGCCTGGATGCGCTGCGCCACCTGGTCCACCCCGAACCAGGTGCCGACGATCAATACATCGAGCACCACCAGGCTGGCAAGGAAAAGCATGGTCGAGCGCGGTGCGCCGCGCATCAGCAGCAGCCCGAGCGCGCCGACGATCAGGGTGCTGGCGAAAAAGGCCGTGTTGCCCATGCGCGAGCGCGTCAGCACCAGGCCGATCACCATGACGATCAGGTAGATGCGCAGGCGCGCCTTTTCACCCAGCAGCAGGCGCGCCAGCGAGCGCAGGCGTTGCCGCCAGGTGTGGGCGGCATCGCCGCCGAGGCGCGCAATCATCAGGCCGATGCCGGCGGCAAGGCACAGGTTGAGGTAACCGGCGAGGTGATTGCGATTGACATAGGTTCCGGTGGCGATGCCCAGGTTGTAGATCTTCTTGGACAGGAAGCCGAACTCCAGGCCCGAGAGCACCATCACGCTGCCATAGAGCGCCTGCAGCATGCCGCAGATCACCAGGGTCTTGAGCAGGAGTTCCAGCCGTTCCGGGCGATCGACCAGCAGCAGGGTCAGGGCGAAGGCCGCGCTCCAGGCCACGGATTTGAGCAGGAAATCCAGCGTTGCATGGGGGTCGAGGCTCAGCGTCAGCCAAGCCGGCAGCGGCAGGCCCAGTGCGGTCGCGGCCAGCGCATGGGTTTCGTGGGCCTTGGGCGAAAGCGACTGCACCAGGCCGGCGGGCAGGGCGACGAGTTGCAGGCCGATCCATAGGCACCAGAGCAGCAGGGCAAGCAGCGCCCAGCGCGCGTGGTGAAAGGCCGGCGTGACCTCACAGCGGCCGCGCAGCCATTGCAGCAGCCAACCGGCGGCGAGCAGGCAAAGGGCCGCCACGATCAGCGTCCAGGCCCAGGGCGGGACACCGCCCTTGGGCAGCGGCGCCAGCACCAGCAGGGCCAGCAGTCCGAAGTACAGGGGGGCGTTGTCGCGCGAATTTGCCGGCATGGATTTGAAGGCGTCTGCGCAAAAGAAAATCGGGGCCGAAGCCCCGATTTTCAGTCAGGTTCGAAGATTATGGGCAGGTAACCAACACGGGGCTCACAGACGGAACGCAGGGCGGAGCTATGAATTGTGGCGGCGGTGGCGGCGGGACAAGTGTCTGCAACAGGGACTGCTGCTGCTGCAAGGCCGCCTGCTGCTCCGGCGTCAGCGTACCGGGGGGAGGTGTGCCGGGCGGCAGCGTTCCCGGGGGCGGCAGCGTGCCGGGTTGATTCGTCAGCGCCGGGGCGATCTGCTGCTGGATCTGGTTGATCTGCGCCGCGTTCAGCTGCTGGGCCGGCGGCAGGTTGGCGTTAACCGTGGCCACGATCTGCTGGACTTCCGACTGTGTTGAGGGCGGCGGCGTGAGGCCCGGCTGGGTGCCGGTCTTGGGCGCCGTGCCGGTGGCGGTCGTCGGCGGTGCGCCGGCGGTGATGGCCTGCTGGATGGCGGCTGCCGTCGCCTGAAGGGCGCCGGTAATCGCCTGCTGGACCTGCAGGGCGGCGGCGGCGGCGGCGGCCTTCTGGGCATCCGTGGCGCCGGGGGCCTGGGCGGCGGTGGCAAGCTTGGTGGCGTTATCCACGGCCGCGACCAGCGTCGCCTGCTGGGCAACGCCGACCGGGTTGGTGGCGGGTACGGCTTTTGCGGTAACCGCAGCGACCAGGGTCACGACGGCCGGGGGCAGTTGGCTGACCGGACGGGATGCCGGTGGCGCCTGGTTGGTCTGGCCCGTGGTGCCTTGGCCCTGGGTAACCGGGATCGTCACGTTTTGCGCGGTCAGCACGATGTTGCCTTGCTGAACCGTCACCACGTAGGTAATGCCGGCGATGTTGATAGCGATGTCGGTGCCGCGGATGCCGATGGTGGCGGTACCGGCTTTCATCGCGATGGCTTCCTTGCGCGTGCCGCCGATGACGCCGGTGATGAAGCGCATGCCGCCCGACAGCAGCGACATGGCGACGCTGCTCTGGGCGACGTTCTTCTTGTTGTAGTCGTACTTCTCGATCGCGAAGCGGGAGTTTTCCTGGAGCACGACGATCTGGCCGTCCTCGAACTTGACGGTCATGGCGCCGCCCTTGTCCACCGAGATCACGTCGCCGGATTCGAGCAGGCCACCGACCGCGAGGGCGCGCGACTTGCCGCCCGCAGCGGCGCTGCCGCTTCCCGTCATTTCATGTACATAGGCGGCCGGTACGGCAAACGCCAGGCTGGACGCCAGCAACAGGAACAGGCCAAGAAGTTTTCTGATCATGATCATCGTCCGAGTAAGTCAAGGTTGCCATGCAATTATATCCATCGGGACAGCAGAGAGTCACCCGCTGGAGAGGCATCGCCAGCAAGCTGGCCCCTACAGGCGCCGCCCCCACCTGTTTGTAGGAGCGAGCTTGCTCGCGAAAAGCCAATCGCCAGCAAGCTGGCTCCTACAGGTGCCACCCCCACCCCGTTCGTAGGAGCGAGCTTGCTCGCGAAAGCCGGTTCCATTCATAATTCCTCGATGACATCGTCACCCTATGCCACACGGCCGCCGGCGCATGGCTCGGACTTGCGAAAGGGCAGGGTCTCCGAGGTCGGCCGCGCCTATCTTCTGACGACGGTGATCGATGGCCGCCGTCCCCTCTTCGCCGACTTCCAGCTTGGACGCCTGCTCGTCGCCGAAATGCGCAACGAGCATGAATCCCGACGGGTCGTCTCATTGGCCTGGGTGATCATGCCGGATCATATGCATTGGCTTCTGACGCTGGAGCAGGGTACTCTTGGACAGTTGATGCAGCGGATCAAGTCCCGATCGGCCATTGCCATCAATACGCGCCTTGGTCGTACCCGCCGCGTATGGCAGAAAGGATTTCACGACCATGCGCTGCGTGCCGAGGAGGATCTTGCCGCGACGGCGCGTTACGTCGTAGCCAATCCTCTGCGGGCCGGACTGGTCCGCCATATTGGCGATTACCCGCTGTGGGACGCTATTTGGGTATAGCGGCAAGCTTGCTCGCGAAAAGCCAATCGCCAGCACGCTGGCTCCTACAGGCACCGCCACCACACCATCCGTAGGAGCGAGCTTGCTCGCGAAAAGTGGTTCGCCAGCAAGCTGGCTCCTACGGGCACCGCCACCACCCCATCCGTAGGAGCGAGCTCGCTCGCGAAAAGCCGATCGCCAGCAAGCTGGCTCCTACGGGCACCGCCACCACACCATCCGTAGGAGCGAGCTCGCTTGCGAAAAGCCGATCGCCAGCAAGCTGGCTCCTACGGGCACCGCCACCACACCATCCGTAGGAGCGAGCTTGCTCGCGAAACGCCGGTCGCCAGCA
>JALHNN010000064.1:1229-9236 GCA_022843505.1 Sulfuritalea sp. | reverse complement strand
GAGGTTGATGATGTGAATCTTGTTGCGATGGCCGAAAATGTACGGGGCCATCTTGGGGTTCCAGAAACGGGTCTGGTGGCCGAAGTGAACGCCGGCCTCCAGCATCTGGCGCATGGTAGTGCTCATCGAGTGTCTCCGATATGGGTTGAACCGCCGCCCGGCCGTGCTGCTCAACGCATCTCGCGTTCAGCCACCCTATCGGCGCCGGGCGTGTGGATTTTGCCCGGGACCACCCCGGACAAGCGAAAGATTATAAACGACTTTCCGCAATTCGCACAAGGTCCCGGCCGGAGCAAAAGCATGCGTACGGAAGCTGCGCGGCAGAATTCCTGCATGCCTATCCGATAAGTAGTATCTTCGCCATTCCGTACGCATCTTTTGTTCCGCAACGTCCAACCGGAATGCCAGTCCTGTGAGCCTGCTAGCCAAGAACCGCCTCGCCAGCGAAGGCGAAATCGACCACCAGTTCCACAGCCACGCCCCGCTCGACCGCTTCGACCCGACCCGCACCAATGTCTCGCTGGGCATCCGCGAGGCGATACGCGACGTCGCGCCGATCGAGGCCATCGTCCTGACCGTCGATATCCGGCGTTCATCGAGCGTGCTCAAGGAATCCATCGACATCCCGCAGTATGCCAAGGTCCTCGACGACTTCGTCGCCGAGTTCCGCACCGTGCTGCACTACCACGGCGGCTGGTTCGACAAGTTCACGGGCGACGGCTTCATCTGCTACTGGCTGGTCGAGCAGTCTTTTTCCGAGCACATGGAAACGGTGCTCGACTTCTGCTGCTCGGTGATGAACAACTTCCGCAGCTATTACTACCCGGCCTTCGTCGCCAACATGCGCAACGAGCCTGCCGGCATCGGCCTGTCCATCGGCGTCGATGCCGGGCCGTGCTACCTGACGCCGATAGTCGGTGACCTGACCATCATCGGCTCGCCGATCGTCGGCGCGGTGCGCATGTGCGACACCTGTCCTCCCTACCACCTGGTGCTCAACGCCTATCCCGGCAGCCGCCTGCGCGAAGGCATGGCGAGCAGCTGTGCGCGCCTGACAGACGACCTCGCCTACCAGCTCAACCCGCCCACCGTCGCCACCAAGGAATACCCCGACGGCCAGACGGCCTATTCGGTCGAATTCTTCCGCAAGGGCGAGCGACTCTTCTACTGAGCTTTCCGGACGGGCTGCAGCCTGCGTGCCCCGCGGCGGCAGGCTAGAATGCGCTTCCCCAACCGCAAGCCGCATCCATGCCCATTTCGATCAAGACCGCCGAAGACATCGCCGCGATGCGCATCGCCTGTCGCCTGGCGGCCGAGGTGCTCGACTACATCGAACCCTTCGTCAAGCCCGGCATCAGCACCGCGGAACTTGACCGGCTCTGCCATGACTACATGGTCGACGTCCAGGGCTGCATCCCCGCGCCGCTGAATTATGCGCCGCCGGGCTACGCGCCCTATCCCAAGTCGATCTGCGCCTCGGTCAACCACCAGGTTTGCCACGGCGTGCCGAACGACCGCGCCCTGAAGAAGGGCGACATCGTCAATCTCGACATCACCACGATCAAGAACGGCTGGCACGGCGACACGAGCCGCACCTTCTGCGTCGGCGAGACCTCGATCCTCGCCAGGCGGCTCGTCGCCATGACCCACGAGTGCATGTGGGCCGGCATCGCCCAGGTCAGGCCAGGCGCGCACCTGGGTGCCATCGGCGCCGCCATACAGAAGCAGGCGGAAGGCGCCGGTTACTCGGTGGTCAGGGAATTCTGCGGCCATGGCATCGGCCGCCATTTCCACGAAGAACCCCAGGTATTGCATTACGGCAAGGGCGGCGACGGCCCGATCCTGCAGACCGGCATGGTGTTCACCATCGAACCGATGATCAATGCCGGCAAGGCCGCGATCTCGGAACTTCCCGACGGCTGGACCATCGTCACCAAGGACCGCAGCCTCTCGGCGCAATGGGAGCACACGGTCTGCGTCACCGAAACCGGCGTCGAGGTCCTGACCCTGTCTCCCGGCGCCCCTCCCTGCCCGCCGCACATTCGCGTCACGCCCTGACGCCCTGAACTGATTTGCGCGGAACCCATGAGCGACCTGCGCGATCTTGCGACCAAGTCCCGCCAGTGGCTGGCTGACGCCCAGCAGGGACTGGTGGCGGCCTGGCGCGAGGACAAGGACGGCCAGCTCCTGCTTGCCGGCCGCGCGCGCCTGGTCGACTCCATCCTGCGCGAGGTCTGGGACAGCCTGGATCTGCCCGACACCTGTGCGCTCGCGGCGGTCGGCGGCTACGGACGCGGCCAACTGCATCCCGGGTCCGACGTCGACCTCCTGATCCTGGTGCCGGATGAGGCGCACGCCGGCGGTCATGCCGCACACGCCATCGAACGGCTGATCGGCCTGCTCTGGGATATCGGACTCGACATCGGACACAGCGTGCGCAGCATCGACCAGTGCCTCGAGGAAGCCGAGCGCGACATCACCGTGCAGACCTCGCTGCTCGAGGCACGCTACCTGGCCGGTTCGCGCACGCTGTTCGATGAATTCGAGCGGAGCTACAACGCCGCGCTCAAGCCCGCCGTCTTCCTCAAGGGAAAGCAGCTCGAACAGGCCGAACGCTATGCCAAGTTCAACGACACGCCCTACAGCCTGGAGCCCAACTGCAAGGAAAGCCCCGGCGGCATTCGCGACCTGCAGGTCATCCATTGGGTGGCGCGCGCGGCCGGCATCGGCGACGACTGGAAGGCCCTGTCGCGCGCCGGGCTGATCACCGCGGGCGAAGTGCGCCAGCTCGAACGCGCCGACCGGCTGCTG
This sequence comes from Sulfuritalea sp., assembly GCA_022843505.1. Classification (GTDB taxonomy): domain Bacteria; phylum Pseudomonadota; class Gammaproteobacteria; order Burkholderiales; family Rhodocyclaceae; genus Sulfuritalea. The sequence goes on along the minus strand of JALHNN010000064.1, from coordinate 6,425 downwards.
CGCGACCTGCGCATCGAACTTCACCTCCTGATCGGGCGCCGCGAAGAGCGCCTGCTGTTCGACCACCAGGAAAAGCTCGCCGCGGCGATGGGCATCCGCGCCACCGACTCCCGGCGGGCGTCGGAAGTCCTGATGCAGCGCTACTACCAGAACGCGAAACTGGTCACCCAGCTGAACTCCCTGGTATTGCAGGTGCTCGATGACCGCCTGGCGCCGGAACGCCAGGCACCGCCCATCGTCATCAACGCCCGTTTCCAGACGGTGCGCGACCAGCTGGACGTGCGCGACGAGGCGCTATTCCGCGAGCAGCCGCGGGCCATCCTCGAGTGCTTCCTGCTGCAGATGCAGCGTTCCGAAATCAAGGGCATGACGCCGCGCACGCTGCGCGCCCTCTGGCGTGCGCAAACCGGGATCGATGCCGCGTTCCGCCGCGATCCGGAGAATCGGGCGCTGTTCCTCAGCCTGTTCCAGCAGCCGCACCTGATCCACGCCCTGCGGCGCATGAACCAGTACGACATTCTCGGCCGCTACCTGCCCGCTTTCGGCAGGATCGTCGGCCAGATGCAGCACGACCTGTTCCACGTCTATACCGTGGATCAGCACATCCTGCAGGTGATGCGCAACCTGCGGCGCTTCGCCGTGCCGGAGTTCGCCCACGAATACCCGTTTTGCTCTCGCCTCATGATCGGCTTCGACAAGCGCTGGCTGCTCTACATCGCGGCCTTGTTCCATGACATAGCGAAGGGCCGCGGCGGCGACCACTCGGCGCTGGGCAAGCGCGATGCCACCGTTTTCTGCACCGATCATGGCATCAACGAGGAGGACAGCGCGCTGGTGGTCTTCCTCGTCGAACAGCACCTCACCATGTCGCAGGTCGCCCAGAAGCAGGACCTGGCGGATCCCGACGTGATCCTTGCCTTTGCCCGCAAGGTCGGCGACATGCGCCGGCTCACCGCGCTGTATCTGCTGACCGTCGCCGATATCCGCGGCACCAGCCCCAAGGTCTGGAACAACTGGAAGGGCAAACTCCTCGAAGACCTGTTCCGCATGACGGCCGGCGTGCTGAAGGGCACCGCCACGCTGCAACTCTCCGGCGTGGCCGAGCGCCAGGAAGAAGCCCGCCGCCTGCTCCGCTATCACGGGCTGCGTCCGGACATCGAAGTCGCGCTCTGGAACCAGCTGGATACCGCCTACTTCATGCGCCATGCCGCGGATGAAATCGCCTGGCATACGCGTGCGCTCTATCATCGTCCGGACAGCGCCGAGCCCGTGGTCCATGCACGGCTCAATCCCATCGGCGACGGCTTGCAGGTGATGGTCTACGTGCGCGACCAGGCGATGCTCTTCGCCCGCCTCTGCGGCTTCTTCGCCCGCCTCGGCTACAGCATCGTCGACGCCAAGATCCACACCACCCGCCACGGCTATGCACTGGACAGCTTCGTGGTCTTCGCCGCCGACCCGAACCAGGCCTATCGCGACATGATCCAGCTGATCGAACACGGAATTCGCGAGCAGCTGGAGAAGCTGCCGCCGCTGCCTGCCGCCATGAGCGGGCGCCTGTCACGCCTGGTGCGGCATTTCCCGATCACTCCGGAAGTCGACATTCGCGCCGACGAACGCGGCAACCAGTACCTCATGAACATCACCGCGGCCGACCGGCCCGGCCTGCTGTTTTCCATCGCCCGGGTACTGGGCGAGCACGACATCACCCTGCACACGGCGAAGATCGCCACGCTGGGCGAGCGGATCGAGGACGTGTTCCTGATCAGCGGCAGGGAGTTGGCGCAAACCGCGACGCTGGTCAGGCTGGAGCAGGACCTGCTGGGAGTGCTGCAGGTCTGAGCGGCCCCCTCATCGGCATAGACGCGGCGGGATTCTACGAATCGCTCTCGCCATCCAGGTGTTGCGGCAACTGGTACTTGAGGCATTCGCCAAGACTGGCTACGTCCAGCGAAAGATCCGGGCGCGGCCTGAGCCTCAGGGCCAGGCTCCCGTTTTCCTCGCAGGCCGCCATGTCGTCGATCTTCATGCATTCGCCCGAGGTGCAGGACCAGGCGTTGCGCCGGCAACGACCGATCGCATCGATCACCGCGGTCGCGTTGCCGCCGACCTCCTGGAAGCGGATGACGATTTCCTCGCCCTGCTTCTCGATCTGGTATTTCATGGCTCCCCCGGATTGTACTTTTTGCATATTCTAGTACGCCGCACCGCGGGCAGGAACGCCGCAGCGATCAGCCGCGCATGCCCAGCGATACTTCGAGCTGCCTGACCAGGGCAATCAGCCGCGGCCGCACCTCGCCGAGCAGAAACTCCTTCGACAGGGTGAACGCCGGCCCGCCGCAGTTGATCGCCATCGGCGGCAGTCCGCCGCCCGGACGCAGGGGCACCGCAATCGCATTGACATCGGACTGCCACTCGCCGAAGGAGCTGACGCAGCCCGTCTCGCGATACTCCTTCAGAGAGCGCTCGATGCCGGCCCGGATCGCCGGCCAGGCGACCTCGTCGAGCTCGCGCACGCGTTCCATGATGTCCTCGCGCTCGCGCTCGGTGATCAGCGCCAGGTAGGCCCGTCCCATCGCCGTGGTGGCGATGGGAATGCGCGAGCCGATGTCGAGCGAGAGGGTCAGCGCCGCCGTACTGCGCGCATTGCCGACATAGATCATCGACAGGCGATCACGGCTGCCCAGGGACACCATGGCCTTGGAGAAATCCGCCAGTTCCTGCATCAGCGGCCGCGCCAGGTCGCGCACGTCCAATCGGGCCAGCATCGCGCTGCCGAGCGCCAGCGTCGAGGTGCCGAGGCGATACTTTCCGGTGTCCTCGACATAGACCAGGTAACCGAGCTTGGTCAGCGTATAGGTCAGCCGGGACACCGTTGATTTCGGCAGCTTGCAGCGCTTGGCAATGTCCAGGTTGCCGAGCATCTTCTCGCCCGAACTGAAGCAGGAAAGCACCGACAGGCCGCGCGCCAGCGCCGTCACGAAATGCCGGTCTTCCTTGCCGGCAGGGGTCCTGGCGGCGGCGGCAGCGGTGGTCGTGGTCTTTTTTGCCTTGCTCATGTCAGTCGTCCTCATATTCGGTCATGGCGCCCAGCGCGCGGCGGGCGCTGCGATATTCGAGCTTCAGCCGCGCCACGACCTCGCTCACCGGCAGAATTTCATCAATCGAGCCGACGCCCTGGCCGACCCCCCAGATGTCCCGCCATGCCTTGGTGCGGTCCGAGCCGAAACTCATGCTGGTCTTGTCGCGCGGCGGCAAGTTGTCGGGATCGAGTCCCTGGGCGACGATGCTGGGCCGCAGGTAATTGCCGTGCACCCCGGTGAAGTAAGGCGTATAGACCACATCGGCGGCCGCGCTGTCGACGATCATCTGCTTGTAGGCTTCGACCGCGTTCGCTTCGGGTGTCGGTAAGAAGCGCGTACCCATGTAGGCCAGGTCGGCGCCCATGGCCTGCGCGGCGAGAATCTGCTGGCCGCGGGTCATCGCCCCCGACAGCGCGATCGGCCCGTCCCAGAAGCGGCGCACTTCGGAAACCAGGACAAAGGGACTCAAGGTGCCCGCATGCCCGCCCGCCCCGGCCGCCACCAGGATCAGGCCATCGACGCCGGCCTCCAGCGCCTTTTGCGCATGACGCACGTTGATCACGTCGTGGAAGACGATGCCGCCGTAGGCATGGACCTCCTTGACCACGTCGCCCGGCGCCCGCAGGCTGGTAATGATCATCGGCACCTTGTGCTTGACGCAAAGCGCGACGTCGTGATCCAGCCGGTCATTGGAGTGATGCACGATCTGGTTCACCGCAAACGGCCCGATCCTGCGGCCGGGTTCGGCGCGGCGCGCCGCGGCGATCTCCTCCGTCAGCATGGCCAGCCACTCGTCGAGCAACTCTTTGGGCCGGGCATTCAGCGCCGGAAAGGCGCCGACGATGCCGGCCTTGCACTGCGCCAGCACCAGTTGCGGCTGCGACACGATGAACATCGGCGCACCGATCACCGGCAACGAAAGATTGTCCCGCAAGACCTTGGGCAAACCCATGGCAACTCCTATCAGGTGGATGCGGCCGGGGGTCGGCCGGTCATGCGCCAGGCCGGAACCAGCGCGAGGCAGTAGACGAAAGCGATCAGGAAAAAACCCTCCTGCATGGGTTGCAGGCCGTGCACGGCATCGAGCTGGCGCTCGCGGCCTTCGAGGAACAGGGCAATCAGGGTGACACCAAGCGCGCCGCCGAGCTGGCGGAAGAAGTTGATCGAGGCGGAGCCGGCGGCCTCGCTGCCATATGGCAGCAGACGCAGGGCGCCGGCGTTCAGGCCGGGAATGATCAGTCCGAGGCCGACACGACCGACGGCCACCCACAGGGCCAGCAGCCAGAAGCCGGTGACGGGAGACGACAGCCCCATCAGGATCGCCGATACCGAAAAACATGCCAGCCCGGCCATGGCGACCCGATTCGAGGGAAAGCGGTCGGCGAGCTTTCCCGCCTGCAACAGCACCAGCGCCAGCACGGCGCCGCCCGGCAGCAGCATCAGCCCGGCCTCGTAGCCCGAAAAGCCGAGTCCGATCTGGGCGAAAACCGGCGCCAGGTAGGTCGACCCATAAATGCCGACGCCATAGGCCAGGGCCACCAGCACCGCAGCGCCGAAGCCCGGTTCGCGGAAGATGCGGAGGTCGAGCAGCGGATGCAGCGTGCTGCGCTCCCACACCGCGAAGGCGGCCGAGAGCGCGAGCCCCAGCAGCACGGCGATCCCGGCGGCCAGGGGCTGGCGGATCAGGGCGGCGAGACCGCCCAGCAGCAGGCACAGCGCCGCCACCACAAGCAGCAGCCCGATCACGTCGAAGGGACGCTTGTGCCGTCCGGGCAGCGGCCGGCCGGCGACGACAAAACGCGGCGCCAGCGCAATCGCGGCAAGACACAGCGGCACGGTGACGAGGAACACCGCGCGCCAGCCATAGTGGTCGACCAGCAGGCCGCCGACCACCGGCCCGACGGCCGGCGAAAGCACGATGCCCAGCCCATAGGCGCCCATGGCGCGGCCGCGCTCTTCCGGCGGAAACACATCGATGATCACCAGCATCGACAGGGGCTGGATCAGGCCGGCGATGCTGCCCTGTCCGATCCGGCACAACGCCAGCAATTCGAAATGCCCGCTCAGTGCGGCAAGTATCGAGAACATCACCAGCAGAACGAGCGCACCGACG
>JALHNN010000064.1:0-1219 GCA_022843505.1 Sulfuritalea sp. | reverse complement strand
AGGTATTGCGCAAGCCGAAGCGCTGCATCGCCCACATCGCCAGCAGCATCGACGTCGTGGTGGCGGCGAGGAAACCCGTCGACAACAGCTGCACCTGATCATGGCCAACGCCGAACACGCGGATGATCTCGGGCAACGCAACGTTCACCACGGTTGCCTCCATGATCGCCGACACGGTGCCGAGCATCACCGTCAGCACCGCCCACCACCGGTATCCCGGTCCGTGGCGCGCAAACATGGCGGCGACTTCCTGCTGCCGGGCATCGGTCTCGGCACTCATCAGTTGATCCTGCTGGCTTCGGTTTCAGTATTTTGTTCCGGATAGTGGCACAAGCGTGAAATCAGCGTCAAGCCATCCGCGTCCGCGGCAATTCACTTTCATGGCCACCACAGCCGCCTTTTCTAGGGAGATTGACATTTTGCAAGCGCAGGCCAAGAATTCGTCCTTGCCATTTTATTCAGAATTAAATTCCACCATGCAGAATCTTCGGAACCTTGAATCGTGAGTGCCGAACCTGGCCTCCCGGCGTCGGGCCATCGCGTCCCTGCCGGGCATTCCTCCCGCAACCTGCCCGGCGTTCCCGCCGCCAACGGAAACTGACATGGACCTGAACTTCAGCCCGGAAGAACGCGCCTTTCGCGAAGAAGTGAGAAGTTTCGTCCGCGACCGGCTTCCCCCCGGAATCCGCCACAAGGTCATGAACGGCACCCACTTGAGCCGCGACGAACACGTGCTCTGGCAACGCACGCTGCACGAGCGCGGTTGGGGCGGCGTCGGCTGGCCGAAGGAATTCGGTGGCCCCGGCTGGAGCCCCACCGAGCTCTACATCTTCGAGGAGGAGTGCGCCATGGGCGGCGCTCCGCGGCTGATTTCCTTCGGTTTGAAGATGATCGCGCCGGTGCTGATGGCCTTCGGTACCCCGGCCCAGCAGCGGCGCTTCCTGCCGAAGATCATGGCCGCCGAGGAATGGTGGTGCCAGGGCTACTCGGAACCCGGCGCCGGCTCCGACCTCGCGTCGCTCAAGACGCGCGCCCAGTTGGTAAGAAGCGGCGAGGGTGACCACTACATCGTCAATGGCCAGAAGACCTGGACCACGCTCGGCCAGCATGCCGACTGGATCTTCTGCCTGGTGCGCACCGATCCCGAGGCGAAGAAGCAAAGCGGCATTTCCTTCCTGCTGATCGACATGAAGTCCCCCGGCGTCACGGTGCGGCCGAT
>JALHNN010000063.1 GCA_022843505.1 Sulfuritalea sp. | reverse complement strand
GATGTAGGTGGCGCCGGCCTTGGCGAAGTCCGGGATGATGCGATCCACCGGCTTGACCATCAGGTGTACGTCGATCGGGGCGGTGACGCCATGCTTCTTCAGTGCCTCGCAGACCAGCGGGCCGATGGTCAGGTTGGGCACGTAATGGTTGTCCATGACGTCGAAGTGCACGATGTCGGCGCCCGCGCGCAGCACGTTGTCGACCTCATCGCCCAGCTTGGCGAAGTTGGCGGAAAGAATGCTGGGGGCGATCCTGAAATTCCTGGCCACGGCGAACTCCCGAAAATGTATGCGACGATTCTACCGGCGGCGGCCCGGTCAGGATTCAGGAATCGTGATGGCTGGCATAAGCGCTGGCCACACGCCGGCGAAAAATCGCCGTATCGCCAGCGCCGACTCTTCGCTCAGGGTAGGCGGCCCGCCGCGACCAGGCGGTTGAACAGGGTGCTCTTCGACAGCCAGACCATCTGGTCGTCCGACGAACTGCCCTGGGGGGCGCTGACAAAGGCGCGGTCTGCCGGGATCGTGGCAAGCGGGTTCGGGTTGTGGGTTTCCTCCGTCCCGGCACCTGCGGTTCCCGCGTTCTTGCCCAGGGAATAAATTACCGCGACGGCGTCGGTCGCCAATGCTTTTCCCGCGGCACAGGCGGCCGTCGCCGGGTTTCCGGCATTGGCCATGCTCGCGCCGGTGGAACAGACCTGCAGGTCAGGGGCCAGCACAGTGACGCCGGTGTTCTTCATGCCTGACGAGGTCGTAAAGGAATTGGTGTTGGCCGTGGTGACCGCGTAGCGGATGCGATTGTAGGAGTCGCTGCCCCAGCCATCGATCAGGTAGCCGCTGGAATCGACCGGCGTCAGGCCCAGTGTGGCGGCGGGAAAGTAGCCGTCGTGGGGGTTGGTGCAGACGCCAGGGCTTGACATGCTTTCCACGCCGTTGCTGGTGCTCGACGCCGGACACGGCAGGCGATCGTTGGCCATGGCGTAGCCGAGCAGGGCGTCCCGCGCTTCGCTGAGAATCTTCTGTGTGTCGCCGTAGGCACGGACATCCTGCTGGGCTGAAAGTGGCAGGAGCATGCCGCCCAGCAGCAGGGAGACGATGAACATCACGATCGCAAGTTCGACCAGCGTGAAGCCGCGTGCGGCGCGGTCCGCTCGAACCGACGAAAGGGCCCTGGTGGGCAGGGGTGGCGAAGGGCGTTGCGACTTTGGCATCCGCTTCATTGTGCCACAGGGGACCATCGCGGACCCCGGATACGGCTCAGGGCAACCAGGTCGTCGAACGGTTGCTGATCTCGACCAGCTGGCCACGCGCGGTGGTGGTGCTGGTGGTCGGCCTTTCGGAAACCGTGAAGCCGAGGCGCAGGTTGCGGAACGAGGGCCGGTAGCACATGTTGTCCGAGCCGCAGGTCTGGCCCGTGGGGCAAAGCGGGGCGGTACCGGCGCAGGCGCTCATTTGCTCGTCGTAGATCGTGGCCGTGTCCTGGACGAAGGGTTTGGCCGTGGCGTCGAGTTCGCTCATCGGTCGTGTCGTGTTGGCCAGGGCGGTGGCGCGTGCCGTCAGGGCCTTGGGGGTGGCCACGGCCGGGGTCATGTCGCCGGGCTCGTAGTCGAGCTCGAGGCCGAAGCGATAGGAGTCGTCGTCAATCCGGGTGATCGTCCGCGTGACGTTGTACTCGGGCGGGAAGGCGCCGGAGATGTTGATGCTGTTGCCGGAAAGAAGCCCGTGGCCGGGCGAGGTCACGGTGGCGCGGTCGGTGCTGCCATCGATATTCACCCAGCTGATGGCGGAGATGTACTTGCCGGGATTGGCCTTCCCGGACGGCAGGGTCGCGGTGAAGCGCGTCGTGTCGATGACCGTGACCGCGTATTCGCCGTTGTAGCCGGTGGGGATGGCATCCTTGATGACCACGGTATCGCCCGTGGCCAGGCTGTGCGCCGTGGCCGTGGTGACGCTCAGCGTCGGCGGGCTGCCGGCGTTGTAGGTCATCGCCGAGATGTTGGCGGCGGGCTGGGCTTCGATGAAGAACTTGAGCAGCACCGTCGTGGCACCATCCTTGGCGTCGGCGGGGGCGGTGAAGCTGCGGGTCATTTCAAGGCGGGCATGGAATTCGCGGAAGGCCACCGTGGTGCTGCCCATGCGGTCGAGTGGCGCGACCCCGCCGGGCGGGCTGGGCGCCGGGGTCGGATAGGGCATCTGCGCCGCGGGATTCCTCGGCGCGGGGCGCGCCGAGGTATCGGGCGGCGTCGGAAAGCCGTGGTAGTTGTCGTCGTGCAGCGGCAGCGTGACGCCCGCGCCGGCGTTCGCCGCGCGATAGCCCCAATAGACGATGCCGACATGGCTGCTGTTGTCGAGGCCCTGGCCACCGCAACTCGTGGTGTAGCAGGGGTCGTTGCGCCCATTGGACAGGGAGTTGCCGGACTCGGTGTACACGCAAGAGGGAACGCCGCTGCCATCGATGAACGGAGAGCCGCAGTTGCGTGCCGTGTCGAACTCGATGGCGAGCTTGGGCCAGGCAATCTCCGGAATCATGGCATTGCCGTTGTCGCCCGAATAGCCGAGGTGCTGCCGTGAGGCGCCGCAGGCATCCGTGCCGTTGCGGTCGCCGTCGACGACGGCAAAGGTGAAGCCGTCGCCGACGCGGCGTATGCGAAAGCGGAAGTAGCTGCGGAAGCCGCTGCCGGCTGCCCGGGCTTCGCTGTTCCAGGCGCAGGCGAAAAGCTCGCTGGCGTTGGCTCCGTAGTTGGAATTGATGTCGACGCTGCCGAGCGTGAGGACGCCCGTGGCGGGAGCGTAGCGCGCCAGCGTGACGTCGCCGGCGTCGGCGGAGACCGTGGGCGCCTGCAGCGTCAGGCTGGCTCCGGATGGGATGCAGCGGACGATGTCCTGGCTGGCAACCTGGCTCGTCGATGTCTGGTGGAGCTGGCTGTGCCCGGCGAGCGCGAGGGCGCCGGTGGTCGTGAAGGTGGTGAGGTTGCTGCCCTCAAGGTAGTTGGCCGGCCAGTCGGTATTCAGTGTCGAATTGGTGGCCGAGACCTGGGCGGCGGTGCGGAGCTGGACCAGCGATTCTCCGGAGTCGGCGGGGGCCGGGTTCTTGGTGCCGCGCTGGCCGGCAAAAACGAGGCCCCCGGCACAGTTCTGGGCCGCCGCGCCATCGAGGGCAACGCTGAGGTTGCCCGAGTTGGGCTTGAGGACGAACAACTGATCGGCATAGTGGCTGTAGTAGCCCAGCGGATTCTGCGTGTCGTCATAACAGGTATTGCTTGGGATGCGGCCAACGGATTTGTCGGTAGGCGGCGAAAGATTGTTGGTCAAGGCAATCGGCGTGAAGCTGCCGCCCGCGGCGATCTGGTCGCGCAGGCACTCGGTCATCCGTTCCAGCATGGCGTTGATGTCGGTGCGGAAATAGCTCGATCCGCGCAGGGTCTGGAACAACTGGGTGCTGGTCAGGCTGGTGCCGCCGTCGTTGGCGACGACGCTGCAGGCGTCGGAGCTGGCGGCGGGACAGCTCCCCGACCACAGGCTGCCGTCGCTGCGGCGATGGATGGTGCCATTGATCGAGAATTCCTTGATTGTCGCCGAAGTCACGGTCGCGGTGCGACCTGCCCAAGGCTTTTCCGGGGGGGCAGAATCGGCGGCGGGAAAGTAATTCACGATTCCGGCCAGCGCAGACGCGTCGTTGGGGTCGAGATAGTTTTTCGGGTCGTAGTTGCCGCCGCATTCCGTCACGCTGTCGCCGGCGACCGGTCCTCGATTCTGGCCGGGCAGGGGCGGGCCGGGCGAGAAGATCACGGCGATCGGCCGATCGTGGGCGGAGGCGGTGCCCGCTGCGATGGCGCTGGCCAGGGCGCTGGCCATGGAGGTCGTGCCGTTGGCGACCACCACGTCGAGCTGGCTCAGCGTATCCCAGTTCATCGGTGTGGCGCGCTGCACCCGCTGATGGCTGCCGGACACGGCATACCAGAGGCACTCGCCGCTGGCGTCGCGCAAGGGGCCGGTGCCGAGCGAGCGCCAGGGAAAGCGTCCGATCACGGTGGCACTGGCGGCGTTGCCAGCGAAATTCGCCGCCTCGCAACCTTCTTCGACGCAGCCGGCGTTATTGTTGCGCGAGGTGCCGAGGTCGGGCATCGGCAGGTAGCCATAGACCAGGCCGGCACTGCCCTGCTTGAGCTGTTCGTCGCGGAAGCGGATCGCGTAACCGATCAGCGCTTCGCGCGCCTGGGCCAGTGCGTCGCCGGTCTGTTCCTGCGCCCTGTTGCGGATCGTATCCGGGGAGAGGTTGCTGATGAAGAAATACAGGCCGCCGATGGCGAGCATGGCGAGCAGGGCGATCAGCACGAAGCCCTTGGCTGGCCTACCTGCACTGGCGCCGAACTGTCGTCGACCTTTCATGGCGCTGCTGACGTCGGCATCCCGACCCCCGGGAATGCCGTCGCCATACGGCCAGTCCCTTCGGGCGGGCTAGGGTGGGCCATGGCCGGTCGCGTCCCGGTCAGCGGGGCGTCCGGCTCGCCGGCCCGGGCGTCACGACCTGCCCGCCACCCAGGCGCGTATTGCGTTCCCCGGTGGCGCGATTGACCGCTTCACCGACCTTCAGTTGCGCCGGCGTGTCTTCGCCGGGGGCGATCAGGGCGCGGCCCGGATTGCGCGGTGACAGCGTGGCGCTGACGCCGGTGCGTTTGGCGTCGTTCTCGTTTTGCGCATGCTGGTTGATCCAGACCGTGGTCTTGCCGCTGGAGCGGTAGACCACGCCGTCCAGGCTCATCGTCGCTCCCTGCAGCGCCTGTACCTGCTGCACGTTGTGCGTGCGCTGGCGTTCCAGGGCGGCGCGCCGCTCCGGACTGAAGAACAGGCGGCCCAGCGGCGCGGGTTCGGCGGCCCGCACGGGCAGCGCGCCGAGCATCGTGATCAGGATCGCAAGGACATGGGGATAGCCGTTCATTTCCGCTCCCTCAGGGTTATCCATTCCATGGTGCATTCGGCCTTGAGGGGCGCGGGATTGTTGCGATCGCCGCTGCCCGCCGGGGCGCGTTCGATGCTGCACGAACGCAGCTGGATCAGGGCGCGGACGGAATTGCGAATGTCGTCGATCAAGGCAAGCAGTTCGCCTTCGTGGAGGAACTGCACCTGCATGCGCATCTGGCTGGCCATGATGTCAAAGGCACCGGCGCCGGGTCCGCCGGGCAGCACCGAGGCGTCGGCCAGCCGCTGCGGAGCGAAGTCGTACTCCAGCCGGTAGATGCGGCGGGCCGCCTTGATGCGGGCGATTGCTTCGATCCAGTCCAGGCGCTGTTCCGGGCCGATGTATCCCCGATCCTTGATGGCCTGGAAGCGCTTGATCTTGTCGATCAACTCGGCCTGTTCGTCCCGCGCGCGGGCGAGCTTGGCGCGGATGTCGGCGCGGGCGGCGCTGGCTTCCCGGGCGGCCTTTTCGCCGGCCTTCTGCATTTGCAGCGTGGACCACACCGCCGCAGCGCCGCAGGCAGAGAGGATGAGCAACAGCGCGATCGCCCATTTGATGCGGCCCAGATCGGAAGCTTTGGATGTCATCGTCGCACTCACAGCTGCCGCGCCATGCGCAGGGAGAACTTCGGCACCTCGCCGCCCTGGATCCGGGCGTCGCCCATGCTGCGCAGCGATTTGTCGGACTCGATGTCAAAGGGGCGGCTGAGTATCCGCACGTCGGTCTTGGGGTTGCGCAGCCGGGCCGCAAAATGGTCGATCAAGGCAAGCTGGGCGCGCTGGTCGCTGACGAGTACCAGGGGCAGTTGGGCTTCGATCTCGACCACCACCCAGGCAGGTGCGCCGGGGGCCGCCGGCCGCCCGCCGGCTGCCGCATCCGGGCTGTCGGCCATGCGCCAGCTCAGCTTTCCGAGCTCGATCCGCGGATTCTCGTTGAGCGCCTGTCCGAGGTGTGCCAGCATGGGTTCCAGCGCCGGGATGCGCTTTTGCAGCGTATCGTAACGGCCGGTCAGGGTGCGCAGGTCGTCGGGTGTGATGCTGACCTTGGGCAGGGCGTTGAGGATGGCATCATAGCGCCGCGTGTCCTCCGCCGTCGCCAGCCGGGTAAGCTCGGTCTGGTCTTTCAGCTCGGCGACCCTGAGCCCGGTCTTTCCGGCAAACAGCAGGCAGGCGACGAGGATGGTCCAGGCCAGGCTGTTGAGTGCCGAGCGGATCTTCCAGAGGCGGTGGAATCGGGTCTCGTTGGCCGCCGCGAACTGCTGGGATGGCGCATTGTTCGCAAGACAGTGGATCAGCAGGCGGTCGGCGCTGCTGTCCTCGATGCCATCCTTGAGACGGAGCTTCTTTGCGGTGGCGCCGAGATCGACGTATTCAAATTGAATTTCCGGGGAACTCTGGCAATGGTCCTGCAGCGTCCGGGTTTGGCCGGCCTCGGCCAGAATCACGGTGCGCAAGGAGCTGCCGCGCGGAATCTGGCGCTGGGCGACGAGATACTGGAAGATCTTCGCCGAGTCATTGGCGCAGACGCGGCCGACTTCGTCGATGCTGCGGGTGGCGAGTTGTGAAAGCCGCGAGAAGTGCAGCTTGCCCTCGTCGAAGAAGGTCTGGCGAACGCCGCCGTGAGTCAGTGTCAGCAGCAGGACAGGGCCATTGGCGCCGAGGAACTGGCTGCCGAATTGCGCAAGGACCAGCGGCACGGAGTACACGCCCGCCAGGATCGCCTCGGTCTCGCGCAGGGTGTCCAGCCAGGGCGCCAGGGCCTCCGGGCGGGTCAAGGCCGCGAAGAGGATCTTTTCGTCACGCCGGCCCTCTTTTGCCCGGCCAAGGGAAATCGCCAGCGAGAGCGGCGTGTTGTAGAAGTACTGGCCCAGGCGCCGCTGCAGCAGGGCATTGCGGTCGCCGCCCTGGACATAGGGGAGGTCTTCGAGCTGGAAGCCTTCTTCGGCAATGTCGGCCAGCAGGTAGAACAGGCTGGAGTGGTTCTTCTTGACGTAATTCGCCAGCGCTTCGAGGCCGGCCGGTTCATTGCTGAATTCGGCCTCGAACTTGACGTGACCGGCGCGCCAATAATGCGCGGTGAGACCCGTGCCGTCGGCCAGCAGTATGCGTTTTGCCGCCATCAGGTTTTCATCTTGGTGATGATGTCGTAGATCGGACCCAGCACCGCCATCATGATCCAGCCGAGAATGAGGCCGATGGTGACAGTCATTACCGGCTCGATCATTGCCTGCACGCGTTCGATGGACTCGCGGACGTCGCGGTTGTAGAAGTAGCTGACGTTGGCCAGGGCGGTGTCGAGCGCGCCGGTGTTCTCGCCGACGCGCAGCATGCGCAGCACCAGCGGCGGAAAGATGCCCACGTTCTGGAAAGCGACCGTCACGTTCTGGCCTTCGGCGATCAGCGCGCCGACGCGTTGCAGGCCTTCCTTGACGACGAGGTTGCCGACCACGTCCTCGGTGGCCTTGATCGAATCCAGGATGGTGATGCCCGACGAATACATCATGGCGAATACCGAGGCGAAGCGCGAGAGGATGATCTTGTGCAGGATTTCGCCGATGTAGGGGATCTTCAGCTTGATGCGGTCGAAGCTGTAACGGGCCTTGAAATTGGTGTTGACCAGGAAGGCGACGAGCCCGGCGATGAGGATGGGCAGGCCGATGACGACGTACCAGTAGTCGACGAAAAAGGAGGATGTCGCTATCAGGATCTTGGTCTGGGTCGGCATATCCTGGCCCATGCTGCGAATGAAGCCGGCCATCTTGGGTACCAGGTAGATCATCATGAACAGCGTGATGGCGACGACCACGGTCCCCAGGAAGGCGGGATACATGACCAGCTTCTTGGTGTGCGCCGCAAGTTCGTCCTGCCACTTGAGCGATTCGAGGAGGTTTGCCAGCACCTGGGGCAGGGCGCCGGTTTCTTCGCCGGAACGGATCAGGCTGATGATGACTCCGTCGAAGGTCTTCGGGTGTTCGGCCATCGCCTGCGAGAGGGTCTTGCCGCCTTCGATGCTCTCGATCATGCCGGCGAGGATTTCGCGAAACCGCGGATTCTCGACCGTATCGCGCAGGTCGGTCAGGCTCTCGATGAGCGATACCCCGGCGCGGGCGAGCTGTTCGAGGTGGAAGCAGAAATTGATCAGCTCCTGGCGGGTGATCTTGCCCGGATTCAGCAGCCCGCCCTGCTTCACCGGGTCGCCGTTGATGAAATCCAGGTCCATGCGCTTGAGGCGCATTTCGAGGTCGATCAGGTTGATCGCCTCGAGGCGGCCGAGAACCATGCGTCCCTGGTTGTTCACTGCCTTGTAGGCGTAGAGGGCCATCGTTGTCTGATCGCGGCGCCTACATGCGCTCCGTCAGGTCGATCACCCGGCCGACTTCCTCGATCGACGTCGAGCCATCGAGCACGCGGCGCAGGCCGTCGTCGGCCAGGGTACGGAAGCCCTTGGAAAGCGCCATGGTGCGGATCTCGCGTTGCGGCGCGCGGCGCCCGATCAGGTCGTCGAGGTCGTGGTCGAGACGCAGCATTTCCATGATGGCGATGCGCCCCCGGTAGCCCTGGTATTCGCAGTGGTCGCAACCGGCGGCGCGGTAGATGATCGGCGCCGGCTGGCCGCTGGCGACGCCGATCAGCTTGCATTCGTGGGATTCCGCCGGGTAGGGCTTGCGGCAGTGGGTGCACAGCCTGCGCACCAGGCGCTGGGCGACGATGCCGATGATGTTGCCGGCCATGATGTCGGGCAGCACACCGATGTCGAGCAGGCGGGGAATCGCGCCCAGCGCGGAGTTGGTGTGCAGCGTCGAGTACACCTGGTGGCCGGTCATGGCGGCGCGAAAGGCCATTTCCGCGGTGTCGGCGTCGCGGATTTCGCCGACCAGGATGATGTCCGGATCCTGGCGCATCAGCGAGCGGATGCCGTTGGCAAAATCGAGCTTGGCCGATTCGGCGACCGAGGTCTGGCGGATCATGGCCATCGGATACTCGACCGGGTCCTCGAGGGTCATGATGTTCACGCCCTCTTCGTTGATGTGGTTCAGCACCGAGTACAGCGTCGTGGTCTTGCCGCTGCCGGTGGGGCCGGTGACCAGGATGATGCCCTCGGGGCGCGCCACCATCAGCTTCATCAGGCTCATCTGCTGGTCGTCCAGACCCAGCTTGTCCAGAGGCACGATGCCCTTTTGCCGGTCGAGGATGCGCAGCACGATGTTTTCGCCGTGGATCGTCGGCTGGGAGGCGACGCGAAAGTCGACGGCGCGGCCGCTGATGTTGATCGATATGCGGCCGTCCTGAGGTGCGCGGGTCTCGGCGATGTTCATGCCGCTGATCACCTTCATCCGTACGGCCATCGCCGCCCAGTAGGTTTTGTGCAGGGCGCGGATCTGTCGCAGGATGCCGTC
>JALHNN010000062.1 GCA_022843505.1 Sulfuritalea sp. | reverse complement strand
GGGTGCCGCAGCGGTCACGGCGGGGGCCGCTGCCGCAGCAGCGGGTGCGGCGGCCGCAGCGTCAGTGGATTTCTTGCCGGTCAGATCGAGATAGCGCTTGCGCTCATCCTCGAACCGGGCGCGGACTTCCGCCGCCTCCTTGACCTTGGCAGCCACGGCCGCCGTCTGCGCCGCGATTTCCTTCTCGTTGTCGCGCACCTGCGCCTTGACGTCCTCGGGCAGCGGCTTGCCCTTGTAGAACTCGCGGTCGGCGTCGATCTTCTTCTTCTTCTTGTTGGCTTCGTCGAGGCGGGCCTGGGACTGCTTCTGGTTCTTCTCGACCTCGGCCAGGGCGCGGTCGCGCGCCGCGATGATGTCCTTCTCGCTCGAGTAGGTGGCCAGCAGGGCCAGGTTGCGGCGGCGCTCTTCGGCAGCCTTCTTCGCCTCCTCGGCCTTCTTGGCGTTCTCGGCTTCGCGCCTGGCCAGTTGTTCCGGCGTCAGGGGCGCCTCGACCTGCTTGGCGATGAATCCCTTGCCGTCGCGCTCCTCGTAGGCGCGGCCCTGGCAGACCGGCGGCAGGAAATCGCCGCAGACCTTGGTTCCCTTGTCGTCCTGGCAGCAGAAGATTCGCGCCTGGGCAGCGGCGCTTTGGGCCAACAGGGCCGAGGAGGCGAAGAGCAGCAAGGGGATCAGGCGCATGGGGGTTCTCCCTGAAGATGTGGCATGGGCATCAATCGACGCCGTAGCGGGCGCGGTACTCGCGCACGGCGGCCAGATTGTCTTCCAGTTGCGGATGGCCGGCAAGATAATCGATCAAATCGGTCAGGCTGGCAACACTGAGCACGGGAATGCCGAAATCGCGCTCGACTTCCTGCACCGCCGAAAGCTCGCCCTGGCCGCGTTCCTGGCGATCCAGGGCGATCAGCACGGCGGCCGGCAGAGCGCCGGCGGCGCGGATCAGTTCGACGGACTCGCGCACCGAGGTGCCGGCCGAGATCACGTCATCGATGATCAGCACGCGCCCTTTGAGCGGCGCACCCACCAGGGTGCCGCCTTCGCCATGGTCCTTGGCTTCCTTGCGGTTGTAGACGTAGGGCAGGTTGCGGCCGCGCCCGGCGAGCGCCATGGCGGCGCCGGCGGCCAGCGGAATGCCCTTGTAGGCCGGCCCGAACAGCACATCGAACTCGATGCCGGCGGCGAGGATGCGGCGTGCGTAGAACTCGCTGAGGCGCGCCAGAGAGGCGCCGTCGCAAAACAGGCCGGCGTTGAAGAAATACGGGCTGAGGCGCCCGGCCTTGGTCTTGAACTCGCCAAAGCGCAACACGCCCAGTTCGCAGGCGAAGGCGATAAACTCGCGGCTCAACTCGCTGGCCGCCAAGGGTCCGCCGTCCGGTCCGGCATTCGCGTTCATCGCGCCCATTCTACATGCACAGTCCCATGCTCCGAGTACTCAGCCTGAATCTCAACGGCATCCGTTCCGCCGCCAGCAAGGGGGCTTTCGACTGGCTCGCCGGGCATGGCGGCGACATCGTCTGCGTCCAGGAACTCAAAGCCCAGCTTGCGGATCTGACGCCGGCACTGAGCCGGCCCGACGGCTATGCCGGCTACTTCCATTGCGCGGAAAAAAAGGGCTACAGCGGCGTCGGCATCTATGCGCGCAAGGAACCGGACCGCATCGTCGAGGGCTTCGGCAACCCCGAATTCGATGCCGAAGGCCGTTACCTGCAGGCCGACTTCGGCAAGCTCTCGGTGGTCTCGCTCTACCTGCCATCCGGCTCCAGTTCCGATGAGCGCCAGCAGGCGAAGTTCCGCTTCCTCGACCAGTTCCGGCCGCGGCTGGAAGCGCTGGCGCTGGAGGCCCGGACCCGGAAGCGCGAAGTCCTGCTCTGCGGCGACTGGAACATCGCGCATACCGAGAAGGACCTGAAGAACTGGAAGTCGAACCAGAAGAATTCCGGGTTCCTGCCCGAGGAGCGCGCCTGGCTGACGTCGGTCTTCGACGACCTTGGCTGGGTTGATGTCCATCGCAGTCTGCAGCCCGAGGCCACCGGCGAGGCCTACACCTGGTGGTCGAATCGCGGCCAGGCCTGGGCCAAGAACGTCGGCTGGCGCATCGATTACCAGATTGCCACCCCGGGACTCGCGGCGACCGCACGCCAGGCATCGGTGTACAAGGAGCAGCGCTTTTCCGACCATGCCCCGCTGACCGTGGATTACGAATTCCCGATTCCGTGACATGCATCATTGCGGCATTGCCACAAAATGGGTAGCCTTAGACTTTCAGCCGATTCTTTCAGGAGAGCAACATGAGCGACATGAGCGAAGTCACCAAGGACAAACTGATTGCCGACGTCAAGCTGGTGATCGCCGACAGCGAAGAGCTGCTGCGCGCCACTGCCGGCCAGGCCGGCGAGAAGATCGCCGAGATCCGCGCCCGCACCGCCGACCGCCTCGCCGCGGCCAAGATCAAGCTGGCCGAAGCCGAAGCCGCCGTGGTCGATCGCGCCAAGCAGGTCGGCCGTGCCGCCGACGACTACGTGCATGACAACCCCTGGCGTTCGGTGGGCGTCGCCGCCGGCATCGGCTTCATCGCCGGCCTGCTGATCGGCCGTCGCTGAATCCATGACGGAGGACACCCCCGGCGGCGAAGCCTCCCGGGCGGGTCTGTTCGCATCGCTGAAAGGGCTGTTCGGCACCTCGCTGGCGCTGGCGCAGAACCGCATCCAGCTGCTTGGCGTCGAACTGGCCGAGGAGCGCCTGCGCCTGCTGTCGCTGGTCACCTATGGCGCCGTGGCCCTGATCTGCCTCAGCGCGGGGCTGGTATTCCTCGCGGTGTTCCTCACCGTGCTGCTGTGGGACAGCCATCGCCTGCTGGCCCTGGGCGTCTTCAGCGCGCTCTTCCTCGGCGTTGGCATCACCACGCTGCTGATGGCCATGAATTTCGCCAAGGCGGGCTCGACCCTGTTCAAGGCCAGCCTGGCCGAACTGGCCAGCGACCGCGAGGCCCTGGCACAAGGTGATCCCGCGGGCCCGCGATGAACCCCGCAGCGCTCGAACTGGCTTTGAAGAAGCAACGCCTGCAAATCCATGGCGAGACCCTGCGCGCCGAATTCGGCCGCCATGCCGCCGGCCTGCGTCCGGCCTTCGCCGGCGCCGACCTGGCGGTCGACGCCGCGTACTGGCTGCGCGCCCATCCGCAGGTCGTGGTCGCCACGACGGTGGCGCTGCTGGTCGCCAAACCCAGCCGCGTCTGGCGCTGGGGACGTCGCGCCTTCGTCGGCTGGCAGGCCTGGCGCAAGCTGCGCGGGTTCCTCGAGCAGCGCCTGCCCTTGCGCTAGCGCAAGGCGCGGCAGGAAATCATGACGATGTCCCTGCGCCGCATCCGCCTGGCGGCCCTGATCCTCGGCGGGATTCTCGTTTTCCTGCTCGGCTTCGCCTGGCTGGCGCTGCCCGACATCCTGCAATCGCAGGCGCAGAAGATCGTCGCCGAGAAAAGCGGCCACAAGCTCAGCCTCGCCAAGCCCGAGATAAATCCGCTGGCGCTGAGCCTGCGCCTGCGCGAACTCAAGCTTGAGGATCCGGAAGGGGCGCCGCTGCTGGCCTTCCGCGAACTGTTCGTCGACCTGTCAGGCGCCAGCATCAGCTCGCGCGGCATCGTCATCGACGAACTGAAGCTGGACGGACTGGTCGTCAGCCTGATCCTGCGCAACGACGCCCGGTCGCCGATGAACTGGAGCCGCCTGCTGGCCGCCTTCGCCGGCAAGGACGAAAAGAAGCCCGACGCGCCGCTGCCGCGCATCGACATCAACCACCTGGTGCTGAGCGGCGCCCAGGCCGACATCGCCGACCAGCGCACCACGCCCGCCTTCGTCAGCCGTGTCGACGCCTTCGACCTCGAACTCAAGAGCCTCTCCACCCGGCCCGACGACAGCGGGCAGTTCACGATCGCGGCGCACACCGCCTTCGGTGCGCAGCTCGAATGGAAGGGTACGGCAACCCTGAATCCGCTGGGCTCGAGCGGACAGCTCAGCCTGCGCGGCGTGGACCTCGCCAAGCTCGCCCCGCTGCTGGCGGCCCGCATTCCGCCGGAACTGGGCTACGCACCGCCCGAGGGCGTCGCCGGGCTGGCCGTCGACTACCGCCTGGGCCATGCCAACGGCAAGCTGGCGCTGGCGGTCGAGCCGTTCACCGTGGAGCTCGCCAAACTCGTCCTGCGCAAGGCTGCCGGCGCCCCCGCCATCGGCCTCGGCAGCCTCGCCCTGGAGGGCGGCCGCTTCGACCTCGCCACGCAACAACTGGCCTTCACGTCGCTGGCGCTGAAGGACATCAGCCTCGAATCCGGCACCGGCAAGGCGCGCGCAAAGCCGCTGGCACTGCCGGAACTGGGCGTCGCCGCAACGCGGATCGACCTGGCGCAGCGCACGGCGGAGGTCGGCGCCGTCGTTCTGAAGGATGGGCGCCTGGCCGTGCGCCGCGATGCCAACGGCGCGATCGACCTGGTCGCGGCATTGAAGGCTCTGGGACCGGACGCCGCCGCGGCGAAACCTGCGGCGCCAAAGCCGGCGACCGAAGCCGCCGCAGCATCGGCCCCCTGGCGCTACGCCGTCGAGCGCGTCGCGCTATCGGGTTTCGGTGTCGCCTTCCATGACGAATCGCTAACCCCCGCCTTGCAGGTCGGCCTCGAGGACATCACCATCGAGACTTCGGGCGTCAGTGAAAAGCTCGACCGCCCCTTGCCGCTCAAGGCCGGCCTGCGCGTGGCCAGCGGCGGGCGGCTGGGCGTGGAAGGCAAGCTCGTGCCGGCCACGGCGGCCATCGACCTGCAGCTCAAGCTCGACGACCTGGCGCTGAAGCCGGCGCAGGCCATCATCGGCAAGTACGCGGCGCTCGACCTCGCCGGCGGCCGCATCAGCGCCGCCGGAACGGTCAAGCACGACGCCCGGTCCAGCGGATACAAGGGAAGCTTCGGCGTCAGCGAGCTGCGCCTCAACGAAGCCGGCACGGACAAGGTCTTCCTCGCCTGGAAATACTTCGGCACCCGGCAGCTCGATGCCTCGCCACAGAAGCTGCAGATCGGCGAACTGATGCTCGACGGCCTCGACACGCAGCTCCTGATTGCCAAGGACAAGAGCACCAACTTCCAGCGCATTTTGCGCAAGGCGGATACGCCGCCGCCCGCGGCCGGCGAGGCGAAGGCCGACGCTCCGGCCGCGAACGCCGTGTCGCCAGCGCCGACCATTGAGCCAACGGCTGCGCCAGCGGCGGCGGCCAGCGCCGATACCAAGCCGGCGCCGGCCTTCCTGGTGAACATCGACCGCCTGCGCATCCGCGACGGCGAAATGGATTTCGCCGACGAATCGCTGTTCTTTCCCTTCGCCACCCGCATCCACAAGCTGCGCGGGTCCATCGCCGGCCTGTCCTCGCGCCGCGGCGCGGCGGGCCAGCTGGAACTCGACGGCGAGGTCGACGACTACGGCCTGGCCCGCGCCGTCGGCCAGGTCGATCCCTTCGATCCCACCGGATTCACGGAAATCAAGCTGATCTTCCGCAACCTGGACATGACGCGCCTGACGCCCTACTCGGCCACCTTCGCCGGCCGCCGCATCGATTCGGGCAAGCTCTCGTTGGACCTCGAATACAACATCCGGAAGCGCCAGCTGCAGAGCGAAAACAAGGTCGTGATCGACAAGCTGGTGCTCGGCGAGCGCGTGCAGAGCCCGACCGCCAAGGACCTGCCGCTTGATCTGGCGATCGCGCTGCTGGAGGATTCCGACGGTCGCATCGACCTCGGCCTGCCGATCTCCGGCAGCCTCGACGACCCGCAGTTCAGTTTCGGCGGCATCGTCTGGAAGGTCATCACCAACGTCCTGACCAAGGTCGTCACCGCGCCCTTCCGAGCCCTCGGCGCACTGTTCGGCGGCGGCGACGAAAAGCTGGAAAGCATTGCCTTCGAGGCCGGCGCGCGGCGCCTGACCCCGCCCGAGCGCGAAAAGCTGGTGAAACTCGCCGCCGCACTGAACAAGCGTCCGGCGCTGGCGCTCAGCATCAGCGGCACCTGGAACGCCGCCGACCGCGTGGCGCTTCAAGACCGCCAGCTGCGCCGCGGCCTGCTGGAAAAGAGCGGACAGAAGATCGAACCGCAGGGTGATCCGGGGCCGATCTCGACACGCGCGCCCGAGATGCAGGCGGCGATCGAGGACCTGTTCGCCGAGCGCTTCGGCAAGGCCGAGCTGGCCGGCTTCAAGCAGGGGTTCCGCAGCGCCAATCCCGGCCAGCTCGAGGAAAGCATGGCCGGCAAGATGATGTCCCGCCTCAGCGGTCTGGTGCGGCCGCCACGCCAGCTGGACGAAAGCGAGCTCGGCGCGCTCAAGGGTGCCGACTTCCATGGCGTGCTCTACCAGCGCCTGCGCGACAAGGAAATGGTGCCCGACGAACGTCTGCAGCAGCTGGCGAAGGACCGCGGCGACGCCACCTTGGCGACGCTCAAGGAAGCCAAGGCCCCGGTTGATCGCGTCAGGATCGGGGCCGCGGAGAAGATCCCCGGCGAGGACCGCGAGGTGGCGCTCAAGCTCGGCCTGGACAAGGCGGCACGCTGATTCGCCGCGCATCGCCGCGCATCGCCGAACTCCCGGCGCCGTCCGCCCGGGATACCGTCTCCGGCATTGCCGGAGACATAACTCTCAGCGCGCCGCGGCGTCCTCCAGCAGTTCCGTATCCTCGTGCGAATAGGGAGGCGTGCAGCAGCACAGGATGGTCAGGGGCAACTCGCCCAAAGCCTCGATGCAATGCGGCGTCCCCGGCGCGATGTGCACCGTGTCGCCCACCGATACCTCGAAGCGCGCCTCGCCCAGGGTCATCAGGCCGCGCCCCGAGGTGACATGGTAGAGCTCCTCGGTCAGCCCATGGCGGTGCAGGGCCGTTCGACTGCCGGCCGCCACCGTGGCTTCGGCCAGGCTCTGCTGCCGATTGCCGTGTACGGCCGGGTGCATCAGTTCGCGGATCAGCGATCCATCCTTGGTGGTGTAGACCGGGATCTCGGCGTAGCGTGTCTTCATGGATGTCATTGGTATCCCGATGGCGTCGGCGCGGGCACTGCGCGCGGCTGGCCCAGCAGGCAATGCAGCAGCGCCTGCTCGCCGGCGGAAAGTTCCTGGTCGCCCTCTTCCGCGAGGAAATGGCGGCGGAAGGCGGCACGTGCCGCCGCCGCGACCGTCGTGTCGTAACCCAGCGCGCGCAGGCCCAGCACAGCATCGAAGCCAGCCGGCGCGGCCGCCGGCGGGGCATCGCACCAGAGGCCGAAGCCGGCCTGGGCCAGGCGGTGCCAGGGGAAGAAGCGGCTCGGATCCACCTTGCGCGTCGGCGCCACGTCGCCGTGGGCCAGCACGTTGGCGGCGGGAATCCGGTAGCGCTCTTTGAGTTCGGTGAGCAGGGCCAGCAGGGCGACGATCTGCGGCTCGGCGAAGGGCTCGTCGCCGGTGTTGTCGAGCTCGATGCCGATCGATGCCGAATTCAGGTCGCTCATGCCGCCCCAGCGCGACTCGCCGGCATGCCAGGCACGCGCGGCCTCATCGACCAGCTGGATCACCTTGCCATCGCGGCCGATGAGGTAGTGGGCGCTGACTTTACGCTGCGGATCGGTAAGCGTCGCCAGGGCCTTGTCCACCGTGGCGTTGGTGGTCTGGTGCAGGACGATGAAGTTCGGCCGGCGCTGGTCGAAGTTGGGCGAGGGATGCCAGAGCGCGTCGCGGCCCTGCCCGGGAGGCAGGGGCGCGCAGGCGGCAAGCAGCAGCGGCAGGGAAAGGGCCAGCCCGCGCAACATGCCGGGGCGGGCGCCGTCGTCAGACGACGATCGGCTTCGACATGCGGGCGCGGCTCTGCGCCTCGGACTTGTTCATCTCGGAAACCTGGCGGCCGTAGGCCTCGCGCGCGGCCTGGCCCTGGCGGGTGGCCTCGATGCTGCGGATGCAGCGCCAGCGCTTGCCGGCCTTGGTTTCGATCTGGCGCATCTCGGTCTTCGGATGATGCTGCCGGCAGTGATAACAGAATGCGGTGTCAGACATGCCCGGGAACTCGTGAATGTTCGAACCTGCAATTGTAAACCGAGTTGGGCATTTCATCCTATAGACTTTGGCCCCGCCCCGGCCCCGGCCGGGAAATGCCCCACCCCCGGAATTCACCTTGACCACGCCACCCTCGCCCGACTCGGACACGGTTTCCTCCCCGGCCCCTGCGCCTGCACCCGAGCTGCCGGTGTACGAAGGTATCGCCATGGCCAACGTGATCGTGGTCGACACCGCGGACGCCGCCGCCGAAGCCTGCCGGCAGCTGCTGGCCGAACCGGTGCTCGGCTTCGACACCGAATCCAAGCCGACATTCGCCAAGGGCGAGGTCTCGACCGGGCCGCACCTGATCCAACTGGCGACCGATGCCCGCGCCTGGCTATTCCCGGTGCGCCTGACCGGGAGCCATCCCGCCCTGCGCGAACTCCTCGAATCGCCGCAGGTGCTCAAGGTCGGCTTCGGCCTCGGCAGCGACCTGGCCCAGCTGCGTGCCAAGCTCAGCATCGAGGCCAAGGGCATCCTCGATCTGTCGCAGGCGCTGCCGCGCGAGGCGCCGAACAAGACGCTGGGCGCGAAGACCGCCGTGGCCCGCTATCTCGGCCGGCGCATGCAGAAATCAAAACACGTCACCACGTCGAACTGGGGCAACCCGCGGCTCAACGAGCGGCAGATGCTCTACGCCGCCAACGACGCCCAGGTCGCGCTGCGCGTCTATCGCCTGGCGTTGGCGGCGGGCGACCTGAAGCGCTAGGCGCCCTCGCGCTCCGCCAGCCGGCGCAGCACCAGCGGGAAGGCGCCGGTGAGAAATGCGGCCACCGCCGAAACGATCAGCGCCCAGCCGGCCATGTCATCCCCGAACAGGGGATGCACGCCCTTCAACATCCCGGCCAGCGCGGCGATGCCGACCAGCATGAGCAGCACGCCGAGGATGCTGAAGGCAATGAAGGTCCAGGGCCAGTGGTGGGGTTTCACTTGCTCTTCGCGCGCGGGTGGGCGCTGTCGTAAATCTTCGCCAGATGTTGGAAGTCGAGATGCGTATAGATCTGCGTCGCCGAGATGCTGGCGTGGCCGAGCATTTCCTGCACGGCGCGCAGGTCGCCGGAGGACTGCAGGACATGGCTGGCGAAGGAATGGCGCAGCATGTGCGGATGGACATGGACGCCGACGCCCTGGCGCTGGGCCCACTGCGCCAGGCGGTTCGCCACCTGGCGCGGCGTCAGGCGCGTGCCGTTGCGGCCGAGGAAGAGCGCCGGCTGATCGTCGCGCACCAGGGCCGGGCGTTCCGCCAGCCAGGCCTGCAGGGCCGCCAGCGCCTTGTCGCCGACCGGCACGATGCGCGTCTTCTGCCGCTTGCCGGTGATGGTGACCTCGC
>JALHNN010000061.1 GCA_022843505.1 Sulfuritalea sp. | reverse complement strand
CGGCAGATCGCCGTGCCGCCAGCGCCGACTCCAGGGGTTCCAGCAGATAGCGGTATTCGCCGCGCAGGTAGAGCAGGCCCTTTTTCGCGCCGACCACGAGGCCGGCGATGCTCATGCCCTCGAAGACGAGGTCGGCATAGGAAGTGAGCAGGACGCGATCCTTGAAGGTTCCCGGTTCGCCCTCGTCGGCGTTGCAGACCACGTAATGTGCCGGATTCGGGCCATGGCCGGCCGCATTGCGGCAGGCTTCCCACTTCAGGCCGGTGCCGAAACCGGCGCCGCCGCGACCGCGCAGCTTGCCGGTCTTGATTTCGGCGAGCATGGCTTCCGGCCCGCGTTCCAGCGCGGCTTTCAGCGCCTGGCCGCTTTTCAGTTCGTGGCCGAGCAGGATGTCCTTGCGACGGATGTTGTCCTCGACCGCAAACCATTCGGCAGGCCAGTCGGAGACGGGAACCTGGTCGCGGATCAGGCCGACCATCTCGCCCAGGCGGGCCGGGGTCATGCGCGGGATGGCGCGGTAATTGACCAGAACCGCCGGTCCCTGATCACACATGCCGGTGCAGGAGGTGGTGTTGACGCTGACCAGGCCATCCTCGGAAACGCGGCCCGGTTCCAGCCAGAGCTTCTTGCACATCGCGTCCATCAGCTCGACATTGCCGAGCATGCGGTCGGTGATGTTGTCCGACCAGAGCACGCAATACTTGCCGCGCTGGCGGGTGTGAAAGAAGCTGTAGAAGGCGGCAGTGCCGCTGACCTGGGCGCGCGGCCAACCGATGCCGTCCGCGATTCGGGTCAGGGTGGCCGGCGACAGCCAGTTCAATTCCTCCTGGATTTCCCGCAGGATCTGGACCAGGCGGGTGCCGTCGCGATGGTGGCGTTCAAGAACAGCGTCTATGGTTTGGTATTCGGTCATGGTGTCGGGATCATGGATTTTTCCGGGGAAATGGCGTTTTTCGCAGTGCAGCATAGCGACTTGGGCAGGAGTGGAGTTAATCTGGGTCAACCTCGGGACGAAATCCCAATCTCCCGATAAGGGTCAATTTTACGGCTTGCAGAGAATATTCTTGAATCGCAGCGTCCCTGACTGCCGCATATTCCGAGGCGCTCTGCTAGCATTCAGGCTTGGGTTCAGGCGCTATTTATGCTTGATTTCCCCCTTATGAACCAAGACAGCCCATTTCTTGCACTTGGCAATGTTTGCGACACCGGCGAGGTCGAGGCCCAGGTGAGCGAAATCGTGCGCAACTTCGCGCCCGACCATGATCTGAGCCGGGTCGCCGATGCCTTCCAGTTGCTCGACCGCGCTTTCGACGGCAGGCTGCCGGGCTACCAGAACCTGAAGACGCTTTACCACAACCGTACCCATACCAACGAGGTGGTGCTGTGCACGGCGCGCATGCTCCACGGCCTGCACCTCGCCGGGCAGGGGGTGGACGGTGACCATCTCGATGCGGCCCTGATCGGGGCTTTGCTGCATGATGTCGGTTACCTGATGAGCGACGAGGAGGCCGTCGGCACCGGCGCCCAGTTCACCGCCAGCCACGTCATGCGCGGCGTCGACTTCGCCCGCCGGCACCTGCACGGCCTGCCTCGCCAGGTGCTGGAGGCGACGACCAAGGTGATCATGCTCACCGATCACCGCAAACACCCTGACTGGGTCACCTTCGACAATCTCCTGCAACAGCGTGCCGCCTATGCCACGGCCACCGCCGACCTGATCGGCCAGATGGCCAACCGGGAGTATCTTGAGCGCGTATTGTTTCTTTATTATGAATTCGAGGAAGCCCAGCTGGGGGGCTTCGCCGACATTCACGACCTGCTGGAAAAGACCACGGCTTTTTACAACATGACCCGGGGGCGCCTGGACAAGGACCTGCAAGCCATGTCCACCAACCTGACGCACCATTTCGCCAAGCAGACCGGCAGCGAGCGCAACTTCTACCAGGAGTCCATCGATCGCAACCTTGCCTATCTGAACAGCATCGTCGCCATCGAACGCGAACACCGTTTGGAGAAGCTCAGGCGTGGCCACGTGGTCGAGAAAGTTCTCGAAATAGAGAATTCCCACTGACGTGGAACGCATCACCATTTCGCTGGATGCTGAATTGGCGGCGGAATTCGACCGCCTGATCGGCGAGCGCGGCTACAGGAACCGTTCCGAGGCCATGCGCGACCTGCTGCGCGCCCATATCGAGGAAGCGCGACGCCAGCGCGGCGAGGCCAGCCACTGCGTGGCCAATCTGTCCTACGTCTATAACCATCACGAGCGCGATCTCGCCGAGCGGCTTACTGCGCTGCAGCACGGACAGCACGACCTGACGGTCGCCACCATGCATGCGCACCTCGACCACGAAAACTGCCTCGAAAGCGTGGTCCTGCGCGGACCGACTGCCGCCGTGCGCGGCTTTGCCGACGCCCTCATCGCCGAGCGCGGCGTCCGCCATGGACAGCTCAACCTGATCGATGTCGAGGTCGATTCCGGACGGGCACACGGCCATGGTTACCGGCCCGCCGGCGGCGGCCACGGCCATGTGCACCTGAAACCCAAGACCTGACCGCTGCGGTGGCCTTGGCGGACCATCTGGTGCTTGCCGTCCGCAACCTGGATATCGGGGCCGCGTGGCTCGAAGACAGGCTCGGTGTGGCGCTGGCGCCTGGCGGCAAGCATGTTTGCATGGGCACCCACAACCGCCTGCTGGGCCTGGGCGAGGGCTTTTACCTCGAACTCATCGCCATCGATCCGCTTGCCCCGGACCCGGAGCGCCCGCGCTGGTTCGGGCTGGATCGCATCGATTTGCCGGCCGATAGGCCTCGCCTGATCCATTGGGTCGCGCGCAGCGACGACATCGGGCTCGAGCGTGCCGGCTGCCGCTACGATCCCGGCGAGATCCTGCCGATGGAGCGGGGCGACTACCGCTGGCGCATCACCGTGCCGCCCGACGGGCACTTGCCCGGCGAGGGCCTGCTACCGACGCTGATACAGTGGGATGTGCCCTTCCATCCCGCGCAGCGCCTGCCGGAATCAGGCTGCCGCTTGATGAAGCTCGAGGCTTTTCATGCGGAGCCGGCGCCGCTCCGGGAGGCACTGATGGCGCTCGGGTTGGGCTCGCGCCTCGATCTCCATGCAAGTCCCGGCGAGGCGCCACAACTGGTGGCCTATCTCAAGACCCCGCGCGGACTCGTCGAACTCGATTGATCAGGTGGCGCTGGCCGCCGGCGGGCGCGCATCCCGGGCCAGCGCGGCGCCGAGAGCAAAGCTGGCGGCGAGCAGGGCGATCACGGCGCCACCGACGAACAGTTCCCTGCCTTCGTACCAGGCGGAAACGTCGGCATTCAACCAACGCGCAAGACCGAAACCGGCGACGGCAAAGCTGATCGCCGCCACCATCAAACCCATGACGCGCGAGACAATCCGCGCCCGACGGTCGGCACGGCGCAGCAGACCGGCAATCCAGAGGCCGTTGGCACCGTCGGCCAGCAGCATGCCGATGGTGAAGGCCGCGCCCAGCGCCAGTGTGTGGGCCACCCCGCCGTGCTGGGTGGCGGTAACGGCAAACAACGCCGCCTGGCTCATGGTGTCGAAGGACAATGCGAACAGTGCGCCCACGGCGGCGATCGCCAGCGGATGGGAGGTGGCCTGCAGGCGTCGCAGCAGGCCGGCCTTGAGGCCGACCGTCGCCACCATCTCGCCGGCCGGCGCTGTCAACACGGCGCGCAAGTTGAGCATGCCCAGCAGGGTGAGGAAGCCTATCGAAATCCAGGTGCCGACATCGTCCATCCATTCCGGGACCTGCCATCGTTCGGCGGCAAGGCCCACGCCCAGGGCGATCAGGAGTACCACGGCGCCGTGACCGATGGAAAACAGCGATCCACACCAGCGCGCCCGGTGCGGAGCCAGGCGCAGGTTGTAGCGGGTCAGGCCATCGATGGTTGCCAGATGGTCGGCATCGAGTCCGTGCTTGGCGCCGAGCAGGAACACCAGGGCCAGCAGTGCGATCCATTCGTTAGGGAGGTCCATGGGCTTGCCTTTGGAGTGGCTGGTAGGAAGTTTAAGGGATTTCTCTTACAAGAACCATGCCCACCGCCTGGCGGAATAAATCAACATAAAAACAAGCGCATGGCCGGTGCTGTCGATTCACCGGTGGTTAGTGGTTAATCGCCAGACTGTACGGTCAGGCAGGCGGGGCGCTCCGTTTCCCCGCCGTCCCGGGGCGAATTCATTTGCAGCCTTTCCCACTTGCTCGTCTGCCCGCTGGGACAGACGCCGGCGCTTGTGCTAACTTCGACCCCTTTGCCTGAAGCTTTTGGAATGCCGAATTCGCCATCTTCCGCCAACCGCTTGCTCGAACTCGCCGGTGGTCATTTCAGCGCCGTGACCTTGCAGCGCGGGCGCAAGTACGCGGCCGAGGGACGGGCGCGGATCACGTCGCTCGAGGAGCGCGGTGACGAAATCCATGTCGCGGCAGCAGTCCAGGGCACGGAGGATCGTCCATACGAGGTCGAACTCTGGCTGACCGTCGATCGCCGCGGCCGGATAACCGGGGTCGACGGTAGTTGCATGTGCCCGGTCGAGGAGGACTGCAAGCACATTGTTGCCGTGTTGCTCAAGCTCGAAGAGGTGCGCGCTGCGCAAGCTCCGGCGGTGACGGATGCCAATCCGGCGGCGACTGCGGAATTTCCCCAGCCGAGCGCCGCAACCCTCGAATGGCTGGGTGAACTCGCCGCCCACGCAAGTCCGCAGCCAGCCGCCGAAACCGCTGCCGTGCGCGTGATCTACCTATTGCGCCCGGGCGAGCCGGCCTGTCTCGGCGTGGCGCGCAGCCGGCCGCTGAAGAAGGGCGGCTACGGCAAGCCGACGGCGTATCGCCCCCAGGCCTACGACCTTTCCGCCAGCCGCAGCCATCGCAGCCTGGTGACCGATGCCGACCTCGCCCCGCTGCGCCTTTTCCTCGCCTTGCAGGCGGGAGGAGGCTATTTCTACAACGATGCCGTCGACCTGGTCGGGGAAACCGGCGCACTGCTGTTGCGCCTGGCGCTGGCCACGGGCCACCTCCAGCTCGACGGGCTGATCGAGGCGCCATTGCGCGAAGGGCCGCCCCTGTCGTGTCGCTGGACCTGGACCCATGATGCCCAGGGCATGCAGCGGCTGCGCCCGGATTTGCCGGCCCATGTCCAGGTGATTCCCACGCGCCCGGCCTTCTATCTCGATACGGCGGCCCATGTGCTCGGCGAATTGCGCAGCGATCTGACGGCGCCGATCTTCGAACAGCTGTTGCGCACGCCGCCGCTGAACGAGGCCGACGCGCTCCTGGTGCGCGATGGCCTGGAGCGGCTGGCGACGGTGCATGACGCGGGCCTGCCCTTGCCGGACCTGCCCCAGGCCCTGCCGGCGGGTACGCCGGTGCCGCGGCTGCGCCTGACCTGCGCCCGCTTCCGCCATCTGGGGGTCGGTCGCCTCGAGGAACGCCTGGCGCTTGCGGTTCCCTGGTTCGACTATCCTCATGGCATCAGCGTGGCGGGCGTCGAGGGGGCCGCGCCTTTCCTGCGCAGGCGCGTCGACGGGCGCTGGCAGACGATGCTGCGCGATACCGCGACGGAAGCCATCGCCTGGCGGCAGCTGCGCGCCGCCGGGCTCGAGAGCTGGCGGCACCAGGCCGGCGATCGGCTGGCGGCCGACGGTGCGAGCGACGGCCTGGTCCCCTTGCGCAATGATGTCGTTGGCTGGCTTGGATTTCTCAGCGACGGCTTGCCGGAGCTCGAACGCCAGGGCGTGGTGGTCGAGTTCGCCGAGGACTTCCCGTATTCCATCGCCCAGGCCGAGGACTGGTTCGTCGCCGTCGAGGAAAGCGTCGGCAGCGACTGGTTCGACCTCGACCTCGGGGTACGCGTCGGTGGCGAGCGCATCAGCCTGGTCGCGCCGCTGCTGCGCCTGCTGCGCGAGCAGCCGGACCTTGCCGGGCTGGTGCGCGGCCTGGACGATAGCCAGAGTTTCCCGGTGGTGATCGACGAGCGGCGCATCCTGCCGGTACCGGCGGGGCGACTCAAGGCCTGGCTGCTGCCACTGCTTGAATTCCTCGACGACGAGCGTCCGCGCCTGGCGCGTCACCATGCCGCCGCCCTGGCCGGGCTCGATGCATTGCCGGCGCAGTGGATAGGCGGCGAGGAACTGCGCGCCCTCGGCCATCGCCTGCGCGACTTCCGTGGCATCGAGCGGCGCCTGCCCGCCGAAGGATTTACCGCGACGCTTCGCCCCTATCAGCAGGACGGCCTCGACTGGCTGCAGTTCCTGCGCGAATTCGGCCTTGCCGGCATCCTCGCCGACGACATGGGCCTGGGCAAGACGGTGCAGACCCTGGCCCACCTGCACCTGGAAAAGGCCAGCGGTCGCGCCGATCGGCCGAGTCTGGTGGTCGCCACTACCAGCCTGATGGCCAACTGGCGCAACGAGGCGGCGCAGTTCACCCCGGGCCTGAAAGTGCTGACGCTGCACGGCAAGGACAGGGCGGAGCGCTTCGGCGAAATCGCCGGGGCCGATCTGGTGCTGACCACCTATCCGCTGCTGGTGCGCGACCGCGAAACCTTGCTGGCGCAGGATTGGCATCTGCTGGTGATGGACGAGGCGCAGTTCATCAAGAATCCCAAGGCGCAGTCGCACCAGGTGGCGCGCCTGCTCAAGTCCCGCCATCGCCTGTCTTTGACCGGCACGCCTCTGGAGAACCACCTCGGCGAACTCTGGGCCCAGTTCGATTACCTGATGCCCGGCCTGCTCGGCAGCGTCAAGCGCTTCACCCAGGTCTATCGCACTCCGATCGAGAAGCTGGGGGACGAGGAAATGCGTACCCGGCTCGGCGAGCGGGTACGGCCTTTTCTCCTGCGACGGACCAAGGAACAGGTCCTCAGCGACCTGCCGCCGCGTACCGAGATGGTGCGCTGGATCGAGATCGAAGGCGGCCAGCGCGATCTCTACGAATCCCTGCGCGTCGCCTTCGACCGCAAACTGCGCCACGCATTGGTCGAGCAGGGCGTGGGGCGCAGCCAGATCATGATCTTCGATGCCCTGCTCAAGCTGCGGCAGATCTGTTGCGATCCGCGCCTGGTCAGGTTGCCCGCGGCCGAAGCACTGGTGCGCAAGGGCCACGCGCATTCCGCCAAGCTGGCGACGCTGATGGAAATGCTGGTGGAACTGATCGACGAAGGGCGCAAGGTGCTGCTGTTCTCCCAATTCACCTCGATGCTGGCCTTGATCGAACTCGAGCTCGAAAAGCTGGGTATCCCCTATGCCAAGCTGACCGGCCAGACCCGCGACCGCGAAACGCCGATCGATGACTTCCAGCAAGGGCGCGTTCCCTTGTTCCTGATCAGCCTCAAGGCGGGCGGTACCGGCCTCAACCTGACCGCCGCCGATACCGTGATCCACTACGACCCGTGGTGGAACCCGGCGGTCGAGGAGCAGGCCACCGCGCGCGCGCACCGCATCGGCCAGGACAAGCCGGTATTTGTGTACAAGCTGATGACCCAGGGTACGGTCGAGGAAAAGATACTCGCGCTGCAGGATCGCAAGCGCGGGCTGGCCGACCAGCTGATGCGCCAGGGTGCCGGAGCGGCGGTGGGCGGGAACCTGCTGACGGCAAGCGATCTCGACGTGCTGTTCCAGCCGCTGGCCTGATCCTGGCGCGTGCGAAAATGCAAAGCTGGATTCCCCCCGATTGACCGAGGAGAAAAACATGATGAAGCTCTATTACGGCCCCGGAGCCTGTTCCTTTGTGCCCCACGCGGCATTGGAAGTGATCAAGTCTGCGACCGGTGACGACTTTGAAACCCAGTCCGTCAAGTTGCACAAGGGCGAGCAGCGCAGCCCCGAGTACCTGGCACTGAATCCGCTGGGCCTGGTGCCGGTGCTGGTGGAGGACGGCAAGGCGCTGAATCAGATTGTCGCCATTTGCGATTACCTCGATCGGCGCTATCCCCAGGCCGGCCTGCTTCCGACCGAACCCTGGGAGAGGGCGCAGGCCTTGTCCTCCTTCGCCTGGATGAACAACACCGTCCATCCGACCTTTACCCATGTCTTCCGCCCGGCGAACTTCGCCACCGGCGAAGCGGCGCAGGAGGACGTAAAAAGGTTCGCGGCGGCGAAGTTTCGCGAACACCTCGAGCGCATCCAGGCCATGATCGCCCATGCCACGCCGTGGCTGCTGGGCGCAAGGATTTCCTTCGCCGATTTCTATGCCCTGGTTTTCCTGCGCTGGGGCGGCTTCGCCGGCATCGATCCGGCATCCCTGCCGGCCTACCAGGCCTTCGTGGACCGGGTTGCCGCCCATCCGGCCGTGGCTTCCGCCATGGCGCGCGAAGGCATCAAGCTCGATACCTACAAGCCGGCATAGTTCGGCACGCGCCGCCCTGCTGTCGGCGATCGCGGCGTCGGAGGGCACCTACGGTCCCGCGCTCATTTCCCGGGCGCGGTGGCTGTGGGATGCGGAATTCAGTGCTCGGTAGCCGTTTGAAAGTACGGGCCCCCGTGCTCCGGGTGACACCGCGTGCCGGCCCCTGGGGGCCGCATTCGGGTGATTAGTGAACTGGATACCGGCTTTCCGAATTCGATCGTTTAGGTTGAAATCAAATCTTCACAAGCCATTGAAAGCTCACGGCTGCCAGAGAAATCCTCAATCTGGCCCGGGACTTGCGTTTGCCGTTCGCCAAATACGGGCCGGGGTGCGGTCCGCTACACCTGGGGGACAGCAGACATGGGCAATCTCAACGAATTTTTTGACACCGGTCGCAGCACGCTCGACGACGTAGAGCGGCGTTTGGACATGCCGCGGCGCGAGTTCCTGCAGTTCTGCGCCACGGTGGCGGCCACGCTCGGACTGCCGGCCGGCGCCGAGGCTGCGGTGGCCAAGGCAGTGGAAGCCGCCAAGCGGCCCTCGGTGATCTGGCTGCACTTCCAGGAGTGCACCGGCTGCTCCGAGTCGTTGCTGCGCGCCGAGCACCCGACCCTGGAAAAGCTGATCCTCGACGTCATCTCGCTCGACTACCACGAGACCCTGATGGCCGCCGCCGGCCACCAGGCGGAAGCCGCACGCAAGGCGGCGATGAAGGCCAACAAGGGCAAGTACGTGCTGGTGGTCGAAGGCGCGATCCCGACCAAGGCCAACGGCATCTACTGCAAGATCGGCGGCCAGACGGCGATCGACATGCTCAAGGAATGTGCGGCCGATGCCGCCGCGGTGATCGCCATCGGCTCCTGCGCCTCCTGGGGCGGCATGCCGTCGACGATTCCCTCGATATCCGGTGCCGACTCCAGCCCGACGGGTTCCGAGGGGGTTGCGAAAATCCTCGGCAAGCCGGTGGTGACCATTCCCGGCTGCCCGCCCAACCCCTACAACTTCCTCGCCGCCGTGGTGCATTTCCTCACCTTTGGCAAGCTGCCCGAGTTCGACAAGCTGGGCCGTCCCAAGTTTGCCTACTCGCGGCTGATCCACGAGAACTGCGAGCGCCGTGCCCACTTCGACGCCGGCCGCTTCGCCATGGAGTTCGGTGATTCCGGCCAC
>JALHNN010000060.1 GCA_022843505.1 Sulfuritalea sp. | reverse complement strand
GAAGTCGATCTAGCCGATGGGGTGGGGGATTTGGCGGCGGCGGCTTTGGTGGGGGATCCTTTGGTGGTGGTGGTCCCTGGGGCGGCGGTGGCGGCGGCTTCGGCGGCGGCGGCGCCTCGGGGAGGTGGTGAGATGAACGTGCCGCGCATGCTGAAGCATTTGCTGCTGCCGGACTGGTGGCGCCGCCGCGTGTTTGCCGCCGCCGACCTGGCGGCCATCGGCGAGGCCATCGCCGTCAGCGAGCAAGCACACCGCGGGGAGCTGCGTTTTGTCGTCGAGGCCGGCCTGCCGCCGGCGGCCCTGTGGCGCGACGCATCGCCACGCCAGCGCGCGGCCGAGCTATTCGCCGTCGAGCGGGTGTGGGATACGGCAGAGAACAGCGGCATCCTGATCTACGTCGAACTGGCCGATCGCCGCGTCGAGATCCTCGCCGACCGCGGCATCGCGGCGCGCGTGCCGCAGGCCGAGTGGGACGCGATCTGTCGCGCGATGGAAGATTCCTTCCGCGCCGGGCAGTGGCGGCAGGGCGCGCTTGCCGCCGTGGCACGCGCCGGGGAACTGCTGGCCGAGCACTTTCCGGCCGGCGAGCGCAACCCCAATGAACTGCCGGACCGGCCGCTGATGCTTTGAACGGGGCATCCGCGCGGCTCGACTAGACTGCGCGGATGACCAGCCACCGCTCCCTGCCGCGCGAACTGCTGCACCTGGCCTGGCCGGTGCTGGTGGCGCAGGCCGCGGTGATGGCCACCAGCGTGATCGACACCCTGATGGCCGGGCGGCTCTCGGCGCTGGACCTCGCCGCCGTCGGCATCGGTGCCAGCATTTACGCCACGGTTTTCGTCACCGCCATGGGCGTGCTGCTGGCGCTGGCGCCGGTGGTCTCGCACCACTACGGCGCCGGCCGCTACCCCGAGATCGGCGCCGACGTGCGGCAGTGCGCCTGGCTGGCGGTGCTGCTGTCGATCGCCACCTTCACGCTGCTGAAGAATCCCGATCCGCTGCTGGCCATCTCGCGCCTGACGCCGGAGGTCGAGGTCCGGGTGCGCGCCTACCTCGACGGCGTGGCCTGGGCCGCGCCCGGCGTGCTTTTCTTCCGCGTCTTCTTCGGCTTCACCACCGGCATCGGCCGGCCGCGGCCGGTGATGGCCTTCAACCTGCTCGGCCTGACGCTGAAAGTGCCGCTCAATGCGATCTTCATGTATGGCCACTTCGGCCTGCCGGCGCTGGGCGGCGCCGGCTGCGGCTGGTCGACGGCGGTCACGGCCTGGATCATGACGCTGGTCGCCTGGTGGTGGTGCCGGCGCGATGCCGACTATGCGCCCTATGGCGTCTTCGCCCGCTTCGACCCGCCGCGCCCGCAGGCCCTGCGCGAACTGCTCAAGCTGGGCCTGCCGATGGGCGCCACCTTCCTGGTCGACGTCACGGCCTTCACCTTCATGGCCCTGTTCATCGCCCGCCTCGGCGCCGCCACCTCCGCCGCGCACCAGATCGCGGCGAATGTCGCGGTCTTTGTGTTCATGGTGCCGCTGGCGCTGGGCAATGCCACCGGCGTGCTGGTCGGCCAGGCCCTGGGTGCGGGCGAAAGTCGGCGCGCACGACACGCCGGCCTGCTCGGGCTCGGCGTCGCCTGCGGCATCGCGGCGATCACCGGCGGCGCGATCTGGTTCGGCGCCGGCCTGCTGGCACGCGGCTACACCACCGACCAGACCGTGGCAGCCGCCGCGACCACGCTGCTGGCCATCGTTGCCGTTTATCACGCGGTCGACGCGGTACAGGCGGTGATGGCCCAGGTGCTGCGCGGCTACAAGCGCGCCACGGCGCCGATGGTCATCTATGCCGTGTCGCTGTGGGGCGTGGGTCTCGGTGGCGGCTACCTGCTCGGCCTCACCGACATCCTCGGCCCGGCGCGCGGCGCCGCCGGCTTCTGGATGGCGGCGGTGGCCAGCCTGAGCGTGGCGGGAGCGGGCGTTACGGGCTACTTCCTGTGGATTTCGCGTCAGAGCATGCCCACGCCGGAGGCGACCAGCAGATAGCGCGCACCTTTGCCGAGCGCCATCCACAGCAGGCAGGGCAGCCAGGGCAGGCGCAGCCAGCCGGCCGCAGCGCACAGCGCGTCACCGATGATCGGCGCCCAGGCCAGCAGCAGGGCGGGGGCGCCGTGGCGGCGCAGGGTGTCGAGCTGGCGCATCGCCGTATCGCCAGCGCCGACTCTCTGCGGCAACAGGCGGCCCAGCGCATAAGTGCTCATGCCGCCCAGGGTGTTGCCCAGCGTCGCCAGTGCCAGCGCCGCCGCCGCCTGCTCCGGATGGGCCAGGACCACCGCCGCCAGCACGGCCTCCGAGCCGCCGGGCAATAGCGTCGCGGCAAGGAGGCTGGCGAGGAAAAGGCCGGCCAGGCCGGCCTCCGCGGTGGATAGGAAGTCCATGGCCCATGTTACCCTCTGCGCTTGTTGAACCTTGCACACCGCCGTCATGGACTACCTCGAAAAAATCCTCAACGCCCGCGTCTATGACGTGGCCATCGAAACGCCGCTCGAAGTCGCGCCCATCCTGTCGGCGCGAACCGGCAACCGCATCCTGTTCAAGCGTGAGGACATGCAGCCGGTGTTCAGCTTCAAGCTGCGCGGCGCCTACAACAAGATCGCCCACCTGCCGCCGGCGCAGAGGAAGCGCGGCGTGATCTGAGCCTCAGCCGGAAACCACGCCCAGGGCGTGGCGCTTTCGGCGCAGAAGCTGGGCATCCGCGCCGTGATCGTGATGCCGACGACGACGCCGGCGATCAAGATCGACGCCGTCAAGAAGCGTGGCGGTGAGGTGGTGTTGGCCGGGGATTCCTACGATGCCGCCTATGCCCATGCGCTGGAACTGGAGAAGAAGGAAAAGCTGTCCTTCGTCCACCCCTTCGACGATCCGGACGTGATCGCCGGCCAGGGCACGATCGGCATGGAGATCCTGCGCCAGCATCCCGACCCGATCGATGCCGTGTTCTGCTGCGTCGGCGGCGGCGGGCTGATCGCCGGCGTCGCGGCCTACATCAAGCGCCTGCGTCCGGGCACCAGGGTCATCGGCGTCGAGGCGATGGATGCCGATGCCATGGACCGCTCGCTCAAGGCCGGCCGCCGTGTGCGCCTCGAATCCGTGGGCCTGTTCGCCGACGGCGCGGCGGTGAAGTACGTCGGCCAGGAGACCTTCCGCCTCTGCCAGGAGTACGTCGACGAGATGGTACTGGTCGACACCGACGCCATCTGCGCCGCGATCAAGGACGTGTTCGAGGACACGCGCTCCATCCTCGAGCCGGCCGGCGCGCTGGCCGTGGCCGGGGCCAAGGAGTGGGCCAAGCGCAACAAGCTGCAGGGCAAGACCCTGGTCGCCGTGGCTTCCGGCGCCAACATGAATTTCGACCGCCTGCGCTTCGTCGCCGAGCGCGCCGAGGTCGGCGAGCAGCGCGAGGCCGTGCTCGCCGTGACCCTGCCGGAGAAGCCCGGCGCCTACAAGAAGTTCGTCGCCCTGATCGGCAGCCGCAACATCACCGAGTTCAACTACCGCTACCACGATGCGGGCGAGGCCCACGTCTTCGTCGGCATGCAGGTGGCCAATCGCGTCGAGTCCACGCGCCTGGTCGAGCAGCTGAAGAAGCACGGCTATGCCACGCTCGACCTGACCGACGACGAGATGGCCAAGAACCACATCCGCCACATGGTCGGCGGCCACGCGCCGCAGGTGAAGAACGAGCTGCTCTACCGCTTCGAATTCCCCGAGCGCCCCGGCGCGCTGATGAATTTCCTCAACCGCATGAGCGCGGGCTGGAACATCAGCCTCTTCCATTACCGCAACCATGGCGCCGACTACGGCCGCGTGCTGGTCGGCATGGAAGTGCCGCCGAAGGAGATGAAGGACTTCCGCGCCTTCCTCAAGAACCTCGGCTACCGCTGTTGGGACGAGTCGAAGAACCCCGCGTACCGCTTGTTCCTTGGCTAGCTTCGACTTTGACCAGCCGGTCGATCGCGCCGGCAGCGACTCGGTGAAATGGGCGAAATACGCCGGGCGCGAGGTCATTCCGCTGTGGGTCGCCGACATGGATTTCGCCGCGCCGCCGGCGGTGCTGGAAGCCTTGCGCGAGCGCGTCGACCACGGCGTCTTCGGCTACAACCATCCCACCCCCGGCCAGACGGAGGCGGTGCTGGCCTACCTGCAGCGCAAGTTCGACTGGCCCGTCGAGGCCGAGTGGATCGTCTGGCTGCCGGGCCTGGTGTCGGGGCTCAACGTCGCCTGCCGCGCCGTGGGCGAGGCGGGCGATGCGGTGTTCACGGCGACGCCGATCTACCCGCCCTTCCTCGGCGCGCCGGGCGATTCCGGCCGCCGCGTGGTCAGCGCGCCGCTGGTGCGCGACTCGGGCGGCTGGCTGTGGGATTTCCCCGCCGTCGATGCGGTGCTCAAGGGCAGCCGGGCGCGGCTGTTCCAGCTCTGCCATCCGCACAATCCGACCGGACGGGTGTGGACCGAGGACGAACTGTGGCAGCTTGCGGCGTTGGCCGAAAAGCACGATCTCGTGGTCTGTTCGGACGAGATCCACAACGGGCTGCTGCTCGATCCGGGCTGCCGCCACCGCGTCTTCGCCGCGCTCTCGCCCGAGCTTGCGGCGCGCACCATCACCCTGATGGCGCCCTCCAAGACCTTCAACATTCCTGGGCTCGGCGCGGCCTTTGCGATCATCTCCGATCCCTCCCTGCGCCGCCGCTTCCATGCCGCGATGCACGGCATCGTGCCCCACGTCAATGCCCTGGGCATGGCCGCGACCGAGGCCGCGCTGCGTTCCGCCGACGCCTGGCAGGCGGCGCTGCTGGATTACCTGCGCGGCAACGCCCGGGCCGTGGAACGCGCCGTGGCGGACTTGCCGGGGCTCGACATGCGGCCGGTCGAAGCAACCTATCTCGCCTGGATCGACGCCCGCGATTTCGCCGCCGACCACGGCATAGCCAATCCGGCGCGGCATTTCGAACAACACGGGCTGGGCCTTTCCGACGGCGCCGAGTTCGGCGCCCCGGGTTACGTCAGGCTCAACTTCGGCACGCGGCGCGCGTTGCTCGACGAGGCTTTGGCCCGCTTGGCGCGAGCGGTCAGGACCTAGCGAAACTTAGCACGCCGGCCTCGGTGACCACCGCGTCGAGGCGGATGTCGTGCCCCTGCGGCCGGATGTCGGCGACCCTGCCCAGTTCGAAGCCGACACCGATTGCCAGGGGGCGAGGAACCCTTGCCGCCAGGGTGCGGTCGAAGTAACCGCCACCGTAGCCGAGGCGATAGCCGGCGGAATCGAAGGCCACCAGCGGCAGCAGTACGATATCCGGATCGATTGCGGGGCCGTCGCCGGGAATGGGGATGCCGTGCCGGTCTTCGGCCATCGCGCAATCCGGTGCCCAGGCGCGGAAGATCATTGGAGCGTCGGAGGCGATGGCCACCGGCATGGCCGCCTTCCATCCCTTGGCCAGCAATTCGCCGACCAGCGGGGTGGCGTCGAATTCGCCGCGCACCGGGGCACAGAAGGCAAGGGTCTTGGGCGGCAGCGCATTCAGCAGGCCGGCAAGGTGGGTGGCGAGGCGGTCGGAGAGCGCGGAATGGTCCGCCGGGGTCAGCGCCAGGCGCGCCGCCATCCGTTCGCGGCGCAGCGCAGCGCGAAAAGCCGAACTATCGGCGTCGTGTTCGGCGGACGGCGGAACGGGGTTCATGTGCTAACGTTAAAGATGGTGTCGAATCGAAATACTGCATGAACTATAAGCGCAATCCCCTTGTCCGCCGCGGCGCCCTGACGCTGCTGGCCCTGCTCGCCGCGCTGCCGGCCATGGCGGCGCCGGCCGAACGTGGCGACCTCGCATTCCTCAACGCGCGCGATGCCTTCCGCAACGGCGAGCGGGTGCGGCTGGCGCGCCAGGTGGACGCCCTGCAGGGCCATCCCCTGCAGGCCTGGGCCGAATACTGGTCTTTGCGCCTGAAGCTCGATGACGGCGATGCCGGCGGAATCGCCGACTACCTGGCGCGCCACCCCAATGCCTATCTGGCCGAGAAGCTGCGCGGCGACTGGCTGCGCGCGCTGGGCAAGAAGGCCGACTGGGATGGCTTCCGCCGCGAACTGCCGGCGCTGGCGCTGCCCGACGCCGAAATCAGCTGCTATGCCGGGCTGGCATCCGGACAGACGGAAATCGTCCGCCCGCTGTGGTCCTCGGGCCAGGACCTGCCGCAGGCCTGCGAGCAACTGGTGGATCAGCTGGTCGCGGCCGGTGGCCTGGGTGTCGAAGAAGTCTGGCAGCGCGTACGGCGGCTTTTCGAAGCCAAGCGCGTCGGCGCCGCGCGCACTGCCGCGGCCTACCTGCCGGCGGGCGAGGGCTGGGACGGGCGCGGCCTGGAGTCCATCGCCCAGGCGCCCGCCCGCCATCTCGACAAACTGCCGGTTGGCTGGGATGCCCGGCGCGGCGGGCGCGAAACGGCCCTCTTCGCCGTGCAGCGCCTGGCGCGCAGCGAGCCGCAGGACGCGGTGAAGCGCTTCATCCGCATCGAGGACCGTTTCCCCGCCGAGGAACGCGCCTACGGCTGGGGGCAGATCGCCATGCAGGCGGCGCAGCGCCATTTGCCCGAGGCCCTGGCCTGGTACGACAAGGCGGCGGCAACGAAGCTTTCCGAGGACCAGCTCGCCTGGCAGGCGCGGGCTGCCCTGCGTGCCGGCGACTGGGCGGCGGTACTGCGCAGCGTTGCGGCGATGCCGCCGCCGCTCGCCGCGCAACCCGACTGGATCTACTGGCAGGGTCGGGCGCTCGCCGCCGCCGGCCGTGGCGACGAGGCGCGCACGAACTACCTGAGGATCAGCGGCCAGCCGAACTTCTACGGCAACCTCGCCGACGAGGAGCTGGGGCGACACATCGAGGTTCCCGCCCGCGCGGCGCCGCCGAGTGCCGACGAACTGGCGGTGGCCGCCGCCAATCCCGGCTTCCAGCGGGCGCTGGCGCTGTTCCGCACCGACATGCGCATCGAGGGAGTGCGCGAATGGGTCTGGTCGCTGCGCGGCATGGATGACCGCGCGTTGCTCGCCGCCGCCGAATTCGCCCATCGCCATGAAGTCTGGGACCGCGCCATCAACACCGCCGACCGCACCCTGAAACAGCACAACTACAGCCTGCGCTACGTGGCACCCTTCAGCGACCAGGTGCGGGCGAAGGCCGACCGGCTGGCGCTAGACAACGGCTGGGTGTACGGCCTGATGCGCCAGGAGTCGCGCTTCGTCATGAATGCCAAGTCCTCGGTCGGTGCCAAGGGTCTGATGCAGCTGATGCCGGCCACCGCGAAATGGGTGGCGAAGAAGATCAACCTCACCGACTTCCATCCCAATCGCGTCACCGAGATGGATACCAACGTCACCCTCGGCACCCACTACATGAAAATGGTCCTCGACTCGCTGGACAATCATCCGGTGCTGGCCTCCGCCGCCTACAACGCCGGCCCCGGCCGCGCCCGCCGCTGGCGCGCCGACCAGCCGCTGGAGGGCGCGATCTACGCCGAGACCATCCCCTTCAGCGAGACCCGCGATTACGTCAAGAAGGTGATGAGCAACGCCGTGTATTACACCGCCCTGTTCGAGGGCCGGCCGCAGTCGCTCAAGGTCCGGCTGGGGACGATACGCGCGCGTGGCCAGGGCGAGAACGGCGTGGAGCAATTACCATGAAGAATATTCTCGTCATCGGCGGCACCGGTTTTCTTGGCTCCGCGATCGTCCGCGAGCTGGCGCGCCGTCCCGCCAGCGCCGACTCCTGTTTCACCCTGCCGACGCGGCGCGAAGCCGGTGCCAAGCACCTCACCGTGCTGCCGACGGCGCGCGTCGTGCAGTGCGACGTGCATGATCCGGCGACGCTGGCGCGGCTGATGGCTGGCCAGGACGCTGTCATCAGTCTGGTCGGCATCCTCAAGGGCGGCGAGGGCGAACCCTACGGCGCCGGATTTGCCCGCGCCCACGTCGAACTGCCGCAGAAGATCGCGGCGGCGGCCACGGCAGCCGGCGTGCGTCGCGTGCTGCACGTGTCGGCGCTCAAGGCTGCCACCGATGCGCCCTCGGGCTACCTGCGCTCGAAGGCGGCGGGCGAAGCAGCGCTGCAGGCCGCGGGCCTCGACCTGACGATCTTCCGCCCCTCGGTGATCTTCGGCCGCGGCGATTCCTTCCTCACCCTGTTCGCCCGGATGGCGAAGATCGCGCCCTTCTTCCCGCTGGCGGGAGCCGATGCGCGCTTCCAGCCGATCTGGGTCGAGGACGTGGCGGCGACGGTGGCCGACAGCCTGGCGAATTCGCAAAGCATCGGCGCGGCCTACGACCTGTGCGGGCCGACGCAGTACGCGCTGGCCGATCTGGTGCGCTACGCCACGGCGGTTTCCGGCCATGGACGCGCCGTGATCGGCATCCCCGAGGCCGTCGGCTGGCTGCAG
Organism: Sulfuritalea sp.; assembly: GCA_022843505.1. Taxonomy (GTDB): domain Bacteria; phylum Pseudomonadota; class Gammaproteobacteria; order Burkholderiales; family Rhodocyclaceae; genus Sulfuritalea. The sequence continues at coordinate 1,341 of JALHNN010000060.1, read as the reverse complement.
GCTTGGGCCATGGAGTTCATTCCCAACGGGCCGATGACGCGCGACAACATCCGTTCCATGCGCGTGCCCAGCGTCTGCGATGCGGGCTGCGGCCTGCCCTTCGGTCGCGTCGCCACGGCGCTGGAAGCCGTGGCGCCGACCTACCTGCGCGACGGATGAAAGCCTACGTCGTCGGCGGTGCCGTGCGCGACGAGTTGCTCGGCCTGCCGGTGAAGGACCGCGACTGGGTGGTGGTTGGCGCCACCCCCGAGCAGATGATCGCCCGGGGCTATGTCCAGGTCGGCCGTGACTTCCCCGTCTTCCTGCATCCGCAAAGCCACGAGGAATACGCGCTGGCGCGCACCGAGCGCAAGACCGCGCCGGGCTACACCGGCTTCGTCGTGCATGCCGCGCCCGAGGTGAGCCTGGAAGAGGACCTGCTGCGCCGCGACCTGACCATCAATGCCATCGCCAGGGACGAAGACGGCGAACTGATCGATCCCCATGGCGGCCGTGCCGACATCGCCGCGCGCGTGATGCGCCACGTCTCGCCAGCCTTCGCCGAGGACCCGGTGCGCATCCTGCGCGTGGCGCGTTTCGCCGCGCGCTTTGCGGATTTCACGGTGGCATCAGAGACCATGAGCCTGATGCGCGAGATGGTCGCCGCCGGCGAAGTCGATGCCCTGGTGGCCGAGCGCGTCTGGCAGGAACTGGCGCGCGGTCTGATGGAGCGCACGCCTTCGCGCATGTTCGCGGTGCTGCGCGAATGCGGTGCGCTGGCGCGCCTGCTGCCGGAGGTCGAGGCCCTGTGGGGCGTGCCGCAGCGCGCCGACTACCACCCGGAGATCGACACCGGCGTGCATGTGATGATGGTGATCGACATGGCGGCGCGCCTCGGCGCGGAACTGCCGGCGCGCTTCGCCGCGCTGACCCACGACCTGGGCAAGGCGAAGACGCCGGCCGACATCCTGCCGCGCCACCATGGCCACGAGACCAAGAGCGTGGCCCTGGTCGAGGCGATCTGCGAGCGCCTGCGCGTGCCGGTCGAGTGCCGCGACGTGGCGCGCCTGGCGGCGCGCTTCCACGGCGACATGCATCGCGTCGCGGAACTGCGGGCCGATACACGGCTGACGATCCTCGAACGCTGCGACGCGCTGCGCCGCCCGGAGCGCTTCGAGCTGATCCTGCTGGCCTGCGAGGCCGACCATCGCGGTCGCCTCGGCTGGGAGGAACGACCCTACGCGGCGGCGACGACGTGGCGGGCGATGCTGGCGGCGGTACGAGCGGTCGATGCCGGCGCCATCGCCCGCGAGCTGGCGGCGCAGGGGCGGGACGGCGCCCAGCGCATTGCGCAAGCGGTGG
>JALHNN010000059.1 GCA_022843505.1 Sulfuritalea sp. | reverse complement strand
CGCGAAGGCGCCCAGCGACAGCCCGCTGCCGGCGTGGAGGGCGCCGCGCTCCAGCCCCTTCTTCACGGCCGCCAGCAGCTTCTGCATGCCGATCGGCTTTTCCAGGAAATCCAGCGCGCCGATCCGCGTCGCCTCCACCGCCGTATCGATCGTCGCGTGACCCGACATCATCACCACCGGCATGTTGAGCTGGCCGCTGGCGCCCCACTCCTTGAGCAGCGTGATGCCGTCGGTATCGGGCATCCAGATGTCGAGCAGCACCAGGTCGGGGCGTCCGGCCTCGCGCGCCGAGCGCGCCTCGGCGGCATTTTCCGCCAGTTGCACGTCGTGCCCTTCGTCGCGCAGGATTTCGAGCAGCAGCTCGCGAATCCCGACTTCGTCATCGACCACCAGTATCTTCGGCATGCTTCCTAGACCCCCTTGTCAGACATTGCCACGGCGCTCGCCGGTTTCGCCGTGACGCCTTGCGCAACCAGCCCCGCCGCCGCTCCTACCTCAACATCCTGCTTCGAATCCGGATCCGCCAGCGGCAGCCAGATGCTGACTTCGCCGCCATGGTCGTTGGCCAGACGGATCTCGCCGCCGTGGTCGTCGATGATCTTCTTGACGATCGCCAGGCCCAGCCCGGTCCCCCTGGACTTGGTGGTGACGTAGGGCTCGAAGGCGCGCGACAGGATCTGCGGCGGAAAGCCCGGCCCGTTGTCGCACATCGTCAGCCGGAGCCGTTCGCCATCGCGGCCGAGCGTGATCGAGATGCGGGGCGCGGCGGTCTCGGCCAGCGCATCCTGCGCATTGGTCAGGAGGTTGTGCAGAACCTGGCGCAGCTGGTTGGCATCGGCCAGCACCAGCGGCAGGCGGGGAGTCGGCGCCGCGTCGCTTTGCGTACCTGGGATGCCGCTTCGCGGGCAGGTAACGGCGATTGCGGCGCGCGATTGATGATAGAGGTCGAGGACGTCGCCGAGCAAGGCCGCCAGGTCAACCGGGGCCAGTTGCGGCAAGGGCGTGCGCGCGTAGTCGCGGAAATCATTGACCATGTTCTTCATCGCCTCGACCTGGTTGACGATGGTCTGCGTGGCGCGGTCGAGCAGCTCGCGCGACGGCCCCGACAGCTGGTCGGCAAGCTTGATCTGCAGCCGCTCGGCGGAGAGCTGGATCGGGGTCAGCGGATTCTTGATCTCGTGGGCCAGGCGCTGCGCCACCTCGCCCCAGGCCGCCGAACGCTGCGCCGCGATCAGGCGCGTGATGTCGTCGAACACCACGACGTAGCCGCCACCGCCGCCGGCCGGCAGTGCCGTGCCGCGTATCAGCAGGGCCTGCGCCACGCCGTCGGGTCGCACCAGTTCGAGCTGCTCCTGCCATTCGCCGCCACGGCGGGCGAAGCCTTCGAGGACGGCGCCCGCCAGGGTCTCGTGGCGCGGCCAGTCCTGGAGTCGCGTCTGCTCGAAGCCGGCCAGGTCGTCGCCGAGGATGGCCAGCGCACCGCGGTTCGCCGCGCGCAGGCGGAAGCGCAGGTCGAAGGCCAGCACGCCGGCCGAAAGATTGGCCAGCACCGATTCCAGGTAGGCCTGCGCCGCCTCGGTTTCGGCGCGGTGGTGCTCGGCCTGGGCGCGCGCCTCGCCGAGCTGCTGGGTCATGCTGTTGAAGGAATGGGTCAGCACGCCGAGTTCGTCTGAAGCCTCGACCGTCGCGCGCGGCGTGAAGTCGCCGGCCGCCACCGCGCGGGTGCCCTCGGCCAGGATCAGCAGCGGCCGCGCCAGGCGCTCGGCAAGCAGGAAGGCCAGAGCGATCGCGGCAAACAGGGCCAGCAGCAGCGCCAGGGTCAGCGTCAGCGTATAGATCCGCTTGAGCCCGGCGCGTCCCAGTTGCAGCCCCTGATAGTCGCGATGCGCGGTTTCCACGCTCTCGGCGCTGCGGATGATCGAGGCCGGCACCACCGCGGTCAATTGCAGGATGTGCGGATCGGCATTGAGCCCGCTGCCGGAGACGGGCACCAGCGCGCGCACGATCAGCCCGCCGCCCTCGGCATCGCCCATGGTGGCAAAGCCGCGACCGCTGCGCGCCTGGCGCAACTGGCTCGGCGGGGGAATCGAAGGCAGCAGCGCGCCCAGTTCGGCCGAACTGCTGGACAGCACCTGGCCGGACAGGTTGATCAGCGCGGCGCTTTGCGCGCCGGCCTGCTCGCGCAGGCGGTTGAGGCGACTCGGACTGACGCTGCCGGCGTCGCCCAGGTCCAGCGCCGCCCCGCGCGCCTTGGCCAGCAGGTCGGCCTGGAGCGTGTCGAGCACGCTGCGGCCAAGATTGAGCCCGCCTTCCAGCGCCGCATCGACGCGCACGTCGAACCAGGAGTCGATGCTCTTCACCGCGAACTGCATCGACACGGCATAGACCAGGGCGCCGGGCAGCACGGCCATCAGCGAGAGCATCAGGAGCAGGCGCGATTTCAGCCGCGAACCGAAGACCCCGCCGCGAAAATCCTGGCGCAGGCGGCGCAACTGCAGCCCGACCAGCACCAGCAGGGCGGCCGCGGCGCAGCCGTTGATCGCCAGCAGCCAGGGGTAGTTTTCGGCGAACAGCGCGGTATTGGCCGACGCCGAGGCGAGCAGGAACAGGAGGATCGCCCCAAACGCAATGACGACTGCCAGCGCGACCCTCATTGCGCCACCGCCAGCGGCGCCGTGAACTGCCAGCGCAGCACCTTGGCTTCGACCTGCAAGCTCCTGTCGGTGATGGCGTCGACCTGGAAAGGCTTGGGCAGCTGGCTGCGATCAAGTGCCAGCCGCACCGCGGCCTCGTAGCTTTCGCCGCTCTTCAGCGCATCCTTGTCCGCCACCGGCAGCGCGGCGATGCGGCCCACGACGCGCAAGGCGTCGGCCAGGCTGGGGAAGTTCTGGTGCAGGCTGCCGGTGGTCAGCCGGTACTGCCGGGTCAGGCTGCTGTAGGCCAGGCGATAGCCCAGGCTGCGGGCAACGATGTGTTCGTTGACCCAGTACTTGCGGTTGCGCTCGAGGATGAATTCGAGGGTGAAATAAAGCGGCACGCCGCGCGCCACCGCGTCTTCCAGCCGGCTGCCGAGGTCGATCGCGAATTCGGCCGAAAGCGTGTAAGCCTCGTCGCCCGGACTCAGCGCGGCGCGCGTCGGCTCGATGCTGCCGGCCTGCGCCGCAAGTGCCGCAAGCAGCAGCAGCCCCGGCAGCAGTTTCGCCAGTCCTCGCTCAATCCTTCTGCAGCAGCGCGTAAAAAAAGCCGTCATGTTCGGCATCGGATATCTGATAGCGATCGCAACTGCCGCTGGCGCCGGCCGGCGCCAGCCGGGCATCGGGATGGCGGCCGAGAAAGGCTTCCACCTGCTTTGTGTTTTCGGCGGCGAACACCGAGCAGCTTGCATAGAGCATTGTGCCACCGCGGGCCAGAGTTGGCCACAGGGCGTCGACGATCCTGGCCTGCGTCGCGGCGAAGCCGGCGATGTCCGAGTCGCGCCTCAGCCACTTGACATCGGGATGGCGGCGCACCACGCCCGAGGCCGAGCAGGGCACGTCGGCCAGTATCCGGTCGAAGGGACGGCCGTCCCACCAGGCGTCGGTGTTGCCGGCATCGGCCACCCTCACCGTCGCCGCGAGGCCGAGGCGTTGCAGGTTCTCGGCAATGCGGGCGACGCGGCCGACATCGGCATCCAGCGCCGTCAGGTCGATATCGGCGTTCTCCAGCAGGTGCGAAGTCTTGCCGCCGGGCGCGGCGCAGGCGTCGAGCACGCGCATGCCGTCACGCGCGTCGAGCAGGCGCGCCGCCGCCTGGGCGCCGAAATCCTGCACCGAGCAAAGGCCTGTGGCAAAGCCGCTGATGCGATCGAGCGGAATCGGCCTGTCGAGCAGCACGGCGGCATCGTCGAGCGCGCGCGCGCCGATTCCGCCCGCAGCGAGCTGCGCCACCAATAGTTGCGCCGGACTCGCTGCGCCCGCCGCCGTCAGCCGCCGTCGATTGGCGCGCAGGCACAGGGGCGGATGGCTGTTGCCGGCGCGCAGTATCTCCTGCCAGCGCTCGGGATGGTCACGGCGCAGGCGCGCGATCCACCAGCCCGGGTGCCGCCAGCGCGCCACCTCATCGGCCTCGGCCAGGGCCAGCAGTTCGTCGCGTCGCCGCAGGAAGTTGCGCAGCACGCCGTTGACCAGGCCCTTGTAGCGACCGCGGGCGAGTCGCGCGGCGGCCGTCACGGCCTGGTCCACCGTGGTGTGCGCATCCTCCGGCCGGCTTTCCAGCCGCGTCAGCGCCGCCAGCAGCAGGCCCCGGGGCGCGGGCTCGGCGAGCGGGCGTTCGAGCAGGCGACCAAGCATGAAGTCGCCGAAGCCATAGGCGCGCAGCGTGTTGTAGGCCAGGTCCATGGTGGCGGCGCGGACATGGCCGGCAAGTCCGGCGCGGGCCAGAACCGCATCGAAGTTGCGCCCTTCGATGACCGACGCGACCAGCCCGCCGGCGGCATGAAGGATTTCAGCGAGGGGGGGCAGCATCGGCTCGGGGCGCATCGTCATTCGGTCAGCCGGTGCCGCCAGCCTAATCCGGCTTCAGCGGGCTGCCGTGCAGAAAGTCGGCGCTGGCGAGACGGCGACCGCCCGGCCGTTGCAGCTCCGTCAGGCGCAAGGCGCCCTCGCCGCAGGCCACGACGATGCCGTTGCCATCCGCGGCGAGGATCCGGCCGGGCCTGCCGGCCGCCTGCACCGCCTCGCCGCGCCAAAGCTTCACCGGCTCGCCGGCCAGCGTCGCGACGGCGCCGGGAAAGGGATTGAAGGCGCGCAGCTTGCGCTCCAGCACCGTCGCGGGCAGCGCCCAGTCGAGTTGCGCTTCGCCCTTGGCGATCTTGCCGGCATAGGTGATGCCGGCCTCCGGCTGCGGCGCCGGCGTCAGTCCGTCGATGCCGGCCAGCGCGGCTACGATCAGGCGGCCGCCGAGGGCGGCAAGCCGGTCGTGCAGGCTGCCGGTGGTGTCCTGGGGAGCGATGGGGATCGACTCTGACAGCAGCATCGGGCCGGTATCCAGCCCGGCCTCCATCTGCATGATGGTGACGCCGGTCTGCGCGTCACCGGCCTCGATGGCGCGGTGGATCGGCGCCGCGCCGCGCCAGCGCGGCAGCAGGGAAGCGTGGATGTTGATGCAGCCGCGGGACGGGATATCGAGCACCGCCTGCGGCAGGATCAGGCCATAGGCCGCGACCACCATGACCTCCGCACCCTGCGCGCAGGCCGCACGGATCGGCTCGTGAGTCGCCGCGTCCTTGAGCTTTTCAGGCTGGTGCAGGGCAATGCCATGCGCCAGCGCCAGCTTCTTCACCGCCGAGGCCTGCAGTGTCATGCCGCGCCCGGCGGGACGATCGGGCTGGGTCAGCACCAGCAGCACCTCGTGGCCGGCGGCCAGCAGGGCCTCGAGGGCCGTCGCCGCGAACTCCGGCGTGCCGGCGAAGATCAGCTTCATCGTCGCGGCTTCAAAAGGTTTCGCGGGCCTGCTTGACCAGCTTGGTCTTGATGCGCTCCCGCTTGAGCCGGGAGAGGTATTCGACGAAGACCTTGCCTTCGAGGTGGTCCATCTCGTGCTGGATGCAGACCGCCAGCAGGTCGTCCGCCGCCATTTCGAAGGGCTTGCCGTCCAGCCCCAGCGCGCGGATGCGAACGTGGCTGGCCCGGGTCACCGTCTCGTAGATGCCGGGGACGGACAGGCAGCCTTCCTCGCCCTCGCATTCGCCGGACTTTTCCAGCAGTTCGGGGTTGATCAGGGTCAGCAATTGCGACTTGTCTTCGGAAACGTCGATCACGATCAGGCGCAGGTGCTGGTCGACCTGGGTCGCGGCCAGGCCTATGCCGGGGGCGGCATACATGGTTTCCGCCATGTCGGCGGCCAGGCGGCGGACGTCCGCGTCCACTTCCCTGATGACAGACGCCTTGGTATGCAGGCGCGGATCCGGGTAACGCAAAATCGGCAATAAGGCCATGAAACCGCTCTTGAAGGAATTGATGCTGGGGGTTTTGTCGGGCAGAATCGGGCAGATCATCGGGAGCGTCGTCATGTTCCCAGACACGAGGCCAGGAGATCACGCCATGCGTCGCATTATATCCGTGCTGCTTTTCAGCATTTCAAGCACCCTGGCCCTTGCCCAGGGCGCCCAGCCCCTGCAGCTCGCGCCGGGTGCGCCGGACCGCCACATCGTCGTCCCGGGGGATACGCTGTGGGGCATCGCCGCGAAGTTCCTCAAGGACCCCTACCGCTGGGCCGAGCTGTGGAAGCTCAACGCCGACGAGATCAAGAACCCGCAACGCATCTATCCCGGCCAGGTGATCAGCCTCGACAAGAGCGCCGGCCAGCCGCAACTGAAGCTCGCCACCATCAACGTGCCGCGCCGCGAGTATGTCGAATCCCTGGTGAAGGAGATCCCGGCGATCGAACCCCAGGCCATCGAGCCCTTCCTCAGCGAACCGCGCGTCCTCGAAGCCGGCGGCTTCGACAATGCGCCGCGCATCGTTGCCATCCAGGACGGCCGCGTCCTTTCCGGTTCCGGCGACACGATCTACACCACCGAAGTCAAGGACCAGCACAAGCTGTGGCAGATCTTCCGTCCGGGCAAGGCCCTGGTCGATCCGGAAACCGGCGAAACGCTGGGCATGGAAGCGGTGTTCCTCGGCAACGCGACCCAGACCGGTTCCGGCGTGCCGGCAAGTTTCCGGATCGGCATTTCGCGCATGGAGATCCTCATCAACGACCGCCTGATGCCCGCGCCGCGCCAGGATGTGCCCACCTACATCCCGCGGGCGCCGGAAAAGAAGATCGCCGGCAAGATCCTCAGCATCTATGCCGGCGTGAATTTCAGCGGCCCGCAGCAGATCGTCACCATCAATCGCGGCAAGAACGACGGCCTCGAGCCAGGGCATGTGCTGGCCGCCGACGTTGCCGGCCTGAACATCCCCAATCGCTTCGAAGGCATACGCACCGACTACAAGCTGCCCGACAGCCGCAACGGCCTGCTCTACGTGTTCCGCGTCTATGACCGGATTGCCTACGCCCTGGTAATGAACGCCGTCCAGCCGATCGCCGTCGGCGATACGGTGCATACGCCCTGACGCGGAGCCAGGCGAAGCCCGGGCTCCCGCTTCGCACCCGCTGAATGGAACTCGCCGCCTGGCTGCGCCTGACGCTGGTTCCCGGCGTGGGCGGCGAATCCCGGCGCGCCCTGCTGAAGGCCTTCGGCCTGCCCGAGGCGATATTCGCCGCCAATCCGGCAACGCTGGCCGGGATTGTCGATCCGACCCTGGCCGAACGCCTGTTGCGGCACGATTGCGCCGCCGGGATCGACGCCGCGCTGGCCTGGGCGGGCCAGCCGGGCAATCATCTGCTGACGCTGGCCGACGCCGAGTATCCGCAAACCCTGCTCGGCGCCGATGATCCGCCGATCCTGCTCTACGCCAAGGGCCGTGTCGACCTGCTCAACCAGCCGGCGCTGGCCATTGTCGGCAGCCGCAACGCCACGGCACAGGGAATGCGCGATGCCGAAGCCTTCGCCCGGGCGCTGGGCGAATCCGGCCTTTGCATCGTCAGCGGCCTGGCGCTGGGCATCGATGCCGCCGCGCATCGCGGAGCGCTGGCGAGCCCGGCGGGCACGGTGGCCGTGATCGGCACCGGCGCCGACCGTGTGTACCCGGCACGCAACGAGGCGCTGGCGCGCGCGATCGCGGAAAAAGGCGTGATCGTCAGCGAATTCCCGCTGGGAACCCCGGCGCTCGCCGCCAACTTTCCGCGCCGCAACCGCATCATCGCCGGCCTGGCCCTGGGCTGCCTGGTGGTCGAGGCCGCGCCGAAGAGCGGTTCGCTGATCACGGCCCGGCTGGCGGCCGACGCCGGCCGCGAAGTCTTCGCCATTCCGGGCTCGATTCATTCGCCTTTGTCCCACGGCTGCCACCAATTGATACGCCAGGGGGCCAAGCTGGTCGAAACCGCCGCCGACATCCTTGAAGAACTGCGCTGGGAAACGCCGATTGCCAGCGCCGCTGGAGCACCGACGGATCCCGCACCGCTTGGCAAGCAGGAAGAGCAAGTGCTTGCCTGCCTCGGCGACAGTCCGCGGGGCCTGGAGGCCCTGGCCGAAAACAGCGGCTTGACGCCGGCTGAGCTTCTTGCCATCCTGCTGCCAATGGAACTCGCCGGGCGCATCGCGCAATTGCCCGGCGGCCTTTACCAACGCCTGCGCTGACGGCCATGATCGACATACTGGTATACCTCTTCGAGAACTATCCGCCCGACGCCTGCCCGGAACCGGCTGCCTTGGCCCGCAAGCTCACGGCCGCGGGCTTCGAGACCGACGAGATCAGCGCCGCCCTGACCTGGCTGGAAGGTTTTCCCGCCGAAGCCGAGGCGGCCTGCCGCCAACCGGCGCGCCCCGGCGCAATCCGCATCTACGACGAGGATGAGCAGGAAAGGCTGCCGGCCCCCTGCCGCGGTTTCATCACCTTCCTCGAGCAGCACGATGCCGTCGACGCCCGCCTGCGGGAAGCCATCATCGAACGCGCCCTGGCCCTGCCGGATGCGGAAGTCAGCCTCGACCGGCTGAAGGTCATCGTACTGGCAGTGATCTGGCGCTACCGCCACGAAGTCGATGCCCTGATCCTCGAAGAACTGCTTGCCGAGGATACGGAAGACGAGGATTCGGGGCCCGGTGAAGGCGTCACCCGCATCCTCCTCAACTAAATCCCGGCTTGCGTTTTCTTGAGCGGCGCGCTTATGATGCGCCGCTCCCGACCTCGTCTGGTCTAAGCAATTCCAAGAAAATCAATGTCAAAGCAACTCATCATCGCCGAAAAGCCCTCCGTGGCCCAGGATATCGCCAAGGCACTGGGCGGCTTCACGCGCACCGGCGACTACTTCGAGAGCGACGATTATGTGCTTTCCTCAGCCATCGGCCACCTGCTGGAACTGGCCGTGCCCGAGGAATACGACGTCAAGCGCGGCAAGTGGAGCTTCACCCACCTGCCGATGATTCCGCCGCGTTTTGCCCTGAATCCGATCGAAAGAACCCAGGAGCGGCTCAGGCTGCTGACCCGCCTGATCAAGCGCAAGGACGTCACCGGCCTGGTCAATGCCTGCGACGCGGGCCGCGAGGGTGAACTGATCTTCCGTTACGTCGCCCAGCACGCCCTCGGCGAAAAACAGAAGCCGGTGCGCCGCCTGTGGCTGCAGTCGATGACCGCGAGCGCGATCCGCGACGGCTTTGCCCACCTGCGCACCGACTCCGAAATGCAGCCGCTGGCCGATGCCGCGCGCTGCCGTTCGGAGGCCGACTGGCTGATCGGCATCAACGGCACGCGCGCCATGACGGCCTTCAACTCCAAGGAAGGCGGCTTCTACAAGACCCCGGTCGGTCGCGTGCAGACCCCGACCCTGGCAATCATGGTCGAGCGCGAGGCCCGCATCCGCGCCTTTGTCCCGCGTGACTACTGGGAAGTCGAAGGTGAATTCCAGTGCGTCGCCGGCACCTACCGCGGCCGCTGGTTCGACGAGAAGTTCAAGAAGCTTGATGACGAGCACGCCCGGGCCGAGCGCCTGTGGGACAAGGCCAGGGCCGATGCGATCCGCAAGGCCTGCCTGGGCCAGCACGGCACGGTGGAAGAAGAGAGCAAGCCCAAGACCGAGGCCTGCCCGATGCTCTACGACCTCACCAGCCTGCAGCGCGAGGCCAACGGCCGCTTCGGATTTTCCGCCAAGAATACGTTGGGAATCGCCCAGGCGCTATATGAGAAGCACAAGGTCCTGACCTACCCGCGTACCGACAGCCGCCACCTGCCCGAGGACTACATCGGCACGGTCAAGGAAACCCTGACGGCGATGGCCGGCACCCCCTACGCGAGCTTTGCCGGCGCGGTGCTGAAGAACGGCTGGGTGCATCCCAACAAGCGCATCTTCAACAACGCCAAGGTGAGCGATCACTT
>JALHNN010000058.1:5516-9972 GCA_022843505.1 Sulfuritalea sp. | reverse complement strand
CGATCGCAGGATGTCGTGGGCATAGTGGAACAGCAAGGCATCGACCTGGTCGGGCAAAACAAGTTCCTGTGCGCTGCTCAAGGCAAGGCGCACGTTGGTCCAATCGGCCTGAGCGCATCGCGCTTGCGCCTGCGCAAGCATGGCAGGGCTCTGGTCGAAGCCGGATACCTTGCCAGAGGGCCCGACCGCCTGAACCAGCAAGGGCAGACTCAGTCCGGTGCCGCAACCGACGTCGAGAACATGATCACCCTCCTGCAGGCTCAGGGCGTCGATCGTCCGAATCCGGATCGGCCAGGTGGCACCACAGGTCTGGTCGTAACCCGCAGCACGCCTGTCGTACTTGGCAATCGAGCGGGCGCGGATCCGGACGTCGCGGAGATCTGTCATGTGAGGCCAAAAACCTAATGGCTCAAGGGGTGATGTTGATGATGGAAAATTAAATGCGACGCGCGAGTATCTTGACTCCGGTCACCTCTGTCAATTCTTTGCCGATCCGTACGGGAAAGCAGCGGAGTCCTCCAGAACGCAGTCTGCCGCTAGTACCGCCTGTAGTCTGAAGAGGGGCTAAAAAGAACACAGTAGCAGGCTTATTGGGAAACCTGGATTCAGCCAGACGCTCAGCGCGAACAACAGGCGGTTGGCATGCTGCGTCACTGGCTGATGAGGTCACAGAGCGCTCCGCCGCCTCAAAAACCTGGGTGTCTTTTCCGGCCACAAATGGCCGCCCGACGCATCGCTAGTTGCGGTGGAGGATCTCCGGTCCGCCGCTGCCGGCGGTGCGCTCATACACGCCGTTCTCCGCTTTTTGGTAGCGGGTAAAGCCCGAATTCTTGATTGCCGACTCCGAGGTCGAATACTTGCCGCCAAGGGCGACGCGGCTGATTTGACGTTCGCAGGGCTGGCCGCAATGCGGGCATTGCGTCAGCTTCTCGTCGGCGATTCTCTGGAATACCTCGAATTTCCCGGCGCACTGCGCGCAGTGTCCCGAGGTGGGGGCGTATTCGTACAAGGGCATGGGCAAGCTCGGCGGCGATCGTGGTGGAACGGCGGCTGGATGCTATGCCGTCGATGGCGGTTTTGCAAGAGTCGGCGCCGGCGGGACGGCGATTCCGGGCCGCTGGTCGGCGCCGCGCTTAGCCCCGGCCCGGCGCATCGAAGCGTCGCAGCGCCAGCCCGAGCATCACGCCGCAGGCCGCCGCCGTGCCGGTGACCCATAGCGCGTCGCGCCACAGGCCGCTGGCGGCGACGATCGCGGCGATGGCGGGTGGGCCGATGAAGGGGCCGACATTGCCCATCTGCATGAACAGGCCCTGCAGGGTGCCGATCTGCTTCGGCGTCCGCGCCAGGTGGGCCGAGGCGGAAAGCACCGAGGCCGGGATCAGGCCGCCGGCGAAGGACAGCAGCACGCAGAGCAGGTAGCGCAGCGCATCGGGCAAGCCGTCGAGAAAGATGCCGGCGCCGGCGAGCCCGGTGACCAGGCTGGCGCCGGCGATCAGGTTGCCGCGCCGCCAGCCGCGCTGCAGCAGGCTGCCGCCGATCAGGTTGCCCGGAACGTTGGCCAGCACCATGACGCAGGAGAGCAGGGCGGTCGCCACCACGCCCAGGTCGCGCTGTTCCTTGAGGAAGGTCGGCAGCCAGATGATCAGGGCATAGTGCTGCAGGGTCCAGCTCATCATGGCGAAGGAAAGCAGCCAGGGTGCGGGCTGGGCCAGGGCTTCGCGCGCGTTGCGCCAGGAGGACTGGTCCGTCGGTGTTGCCGCGCGCGGGGCATAGCTGGCCTCGGAACGCCGTACCGCCAGCGCCGACATCGCCAGCGCGGCCAGGCTCAGCAGCCACAGCCCGCGCCAGCCGCCGAAGGGCAGGATCAGCGGCGCCAGCAGCATGATCAGGCCGACCCCGGCCGGCAGGTAGGAACTCCAGATGCCCAGCGCGAAACGCTGGTCCTGCGGTGCGGCGGCCGAGGTCAGCAGGGCCGGGGCGGAGACCACGATGGCGACCTGGCCGGCGCCTTCGAGGAAGCGCGAGAGCAGCAGCGTGCCCTCGCTGCCGGCGACGATGCCGAGGGCGATGCCGAGGATGCCGGTGGCGAGCCCGGCATAGCAGGTGCGCAGCGCCCCGACGCGGTCGCCGAGGATGCCGAAGGCCAGCCCCGTGCATACCGCCAGCGCATTGATCATCGACGACATCCAGCCCGCCGCCACCAGCGACAGGCCGAACTCGGCACGCAGCTCGACCATGGCGATAGGCAACTTGCCGACATTGAAGGCCACCGCCACGCCGCAGGCGGCGGCGGCGAGCACGGCGCGCCAGTCGGTAATCGTTCGCATGGGCACATTCTAGGTGTGGCCATTGCCGCCGGCCATAACGGCCCGCGATAGCTGCTAGTGCCACCGCTGGCTTGGCCGTGGCGGCAATGGGGGCCAGAATGGGGTCATGGAAATCTCGTTCGCCAGGGAAGTGGACCAGTTGCGCCAGGGCGCGGGAACGACCTTCCATGGCGAAGGCATACTGGCGATCACCAAGGCGCTGCTGCAGTCGGGCGTGGCCTACGTCGGCGGCTACCAGGGGGCGCCGGTGTCGCACCTGCTCGACGTCATGGCCCAGGCCGAGGACTACATGGCCGAACTCGGCGTGCATGTCGAGGCCTGCTCCAACGAAGCCTCCGCCGCGGCCATGCTCGGCGCCTCGATCCATTACCCGCTGCGCGGCGCCGTCACCTGGAAGTCGGTGGTCGGCACCAACGTCGCCGCCGACGCGCTGTCCAACCTCGCCTCGCCGGGTGTCGTCGGCGGCGCGCTGATCATCGTCGGCGAGGACTACGGCGAGGGCGCCAGCGTGATCCAGGAGCGCACTCACGCCTTCGTCATGAAGTCTTCGCTGCTGCTGCTCGATCCGCGGCCGCAGCTCCCCGCCATGGTGCGCATGGTCGAGCACGGTTTCGCGCTGTCGGAGGCGGCGAACACGCCGGCCATCCTGCAGTTGCGCATCCGTGCCTGCCATGTGCGCGGCAGTTTCGAATGCGCCGACAACGTGTCGCCGCCGATTTCGCGCAAGGCGCTGATGGAGGCGCCGGCGCGCTTCGATTACGAGCGCCTGTCGCATCCGCCGTCGACCTTCCGCCACGAGAAGCTGAAGTTCGAGCAGCGCCTGCCGGCGGCGCGGCGCTACATCCTCGAGCACGGGCTCAACGAGGTCTGCGCCGGTCCGCGCGCGGGGCTGGGCATCATCGTCCAGGGCGGCCTGCACAATGCGCTGGTTCGCGCCCTGCAGCAGTTCGACCTGGCCGATGCCTTCGGCGCGGCGCAGATTCCGCTGCTGGTGCTCAACGTCACCTACCCGCTGGTGCCGGAGCAGGTCGGCGATTTCTGCCGCGGCAAGCGCGCCGTGCTGGTCGTCGAGGAAGGGCAGCCGGAGTTCATCGAGCAGGAGATCGCCACCGCCCTGCGGCGGCTGGACATCGCTACCGCGCTCCACGGCAAGGACCTGCTGCAGATGGCCGGCGAGTACAACGTCGAGGTCATCGCCCAGGGCCTGCTGAAGTTCCTCGCCCGCCACGCCGCCGATGTCTCGCTGGCCGGCGCGCAGGACTGGCTGGCGGCGAATGCGTCGCGCCGCCAGTCGGTGATCGCCGAGTTGGAAAAGCCGCTGCCGCCGCGCCCGCCGCAGTTCTGCGTCGGCTGCCCGGAGCGGCCGGTGTTCTCGGCGATCAAGCAGGCGCAGGCGAACGTCGGGCCGGTGCACTATGCGGCGGACATCGGCTGCCACTCCTTCGCCACCTTCGAGCCCTTCGGCCTCGGCCACACCATCCTCGGCTACGGCATGAGCCTGGCCAGCCGCGCCGGCGTCTCGCCCATGCTCGGCCGCCGCGCCATGGCGGTGATGGGCGACGGCGGCTTCTGGCACAACGGCCTGCTGACCGGCGTCGAATCGGCGCTGTTCAACCAGGACGACGCCGTGCTGCTGATCATGAAGAACGGCTACACCTCGGCCACCGGCACCCAGGAGATCATTTCCACGCCCGACGAGGAGACCAAGGCGGCCGCGGAGAACCGGCAGCAGAGCCTGGTGGATCGCAACCACACCATCGAGGACACGCTCAAGGGCATCGGCGTCGGCTGGCTGCGCACTGTGCCGAGTTATGAAGTCGAGACCATGCGCCGCACGCTGGAAGAGGCCTTCACCACCGACTACGCCGGGCTCAAGGTGATCATCGCCGAGGGCGAGTGCCAGCTCGAGCGCCAGCGCCGCGTCAAGCCCTGGCTCGCCGGCCTGCTGCGCGCCGGCAAGCGCGTGGTCAAGGTCAGGTATGGCGTGGATGCCGATACCTGCTCGGGCGACCACTCCTGCATCCGGCTTTCCGGCTGCCCGACGCTGACGTTGAAGGATAGCGGCGACCCGTTCAAGGTCGATCCGGTGGCGACGGTGATCGACGGCTGCGTCGGTTGCGGCCTGTGCG
>JALHNN010000058.1:0-5506 GCA_022843505.1 Sulfuritalea sp. | reverse complement strand
GAGAACGCTCACGCGGCGACGCTGTGCCCCTCCTTCTACCGCGCCGAGGTGATCACGAATCCGGGGCTGTTCGAGCGCGCGCTGGGCGGGCTGCGGCGCAGCGTGATTGGAATGCTGGCGCGATGAGAACCCAGCCCATCACCCTACTTATTGCCGCGCTTGGCGGCGAAGGCGGCGGCGTACTCGCCGAGTGGCTGGTGGACCTGGCCCTGCGCGCCGGCCATCCGGCGCAGGCGACGTCGATTCCCGGGGTCGCCCAGCGTACCGGCGCCACCACCTATTACGTCGAGATCCATCCGCAGAGCCATGCCGAACTGGGCGGGCGCACGCCGGTGATGAGCCTGGCGCCGGTGCCGGGCTGCCTTGACCTGCTGGTGGCCTCGGAACTGCTGGAAGCCGTGCGGGTTATCCAGAACGGCTTCGTCTCGCCGCAGCGCACGCGCCTGATCTGTTCCACCCACCGCACGCTGACCACCTTCGAAAAGCTGGCGCCCGGCGATGGCCGCTACGACAGCGCGCGCCTGCTCGAAGTGGCGCGCCGCCACAGCCGTGACTGCGCCACCTTCGATGTCGATGCCACGGCGCGCGAGGCCGGCACCGTGCCCAGCGCCGTGCTCTTCGGCGCCATCGCGGCGAGCGGCGTGCTGCCCTTTGATCCGGCGGCTTTCGAGGAGATCATTCGCGACTCGGGACGCGGGGTCGAAGCCAGCCTGCGGGGCTTCGCGCTGGCCTTCGAGCGCTGCCGCGCGGCGGGCGGGGTCGAAACCGCCGCACTACCAGCGCCAGCGCTCTGCGTCCCTTCGGGAACTCCTGACCTGGTATTGCTGGGCCATGCCCGTGTCGTCGAGTTCCAGGACGCCGCCTACGGCGATTTGTTCATGCAGCGCGTCGATCGCCTGCGCGCCCTTGCGCGCCGCTTCGGCGCCGCCGCCGATGGCGACCTGGTGCGCGAAGGCGCGCGCTACCTGGCGTTGTGGATGGCCTTCGACGACGTGATCCGCGTCGCCGACCTCAAGAGCCGCGCCGCCCGATTCGCGCGCGTGGAAAGGGAGGCCGGCGCCGGCCCGGGCGACCTGCTGCGCATTGCCGACCACCTCAAGCCGGGCCTGGTGGAACTGGCCGGGCTGTTGCCGGCTGCCATCGCCGATCCGCTGCTGGCGTGGGAGAGTCGGCGCCGGCGGGACGGCGCCGCGCCCCTGGCGCTGCCCCTCAAGCTGCGTGCCGACACCGTCGGCGGTTTCTTCGCCCTGCGCCTGCTGGGTGCCCTGCGGCCCCTGCGCCGCCTCGGCAAGCGCTACGCCGAGGAGCAGGCACTGATCGAGCACTGGCTGGCCACCGCGGAAGCCGCGCCCGCCTTCGGGGTGGCGCTGGAGCTTGTCCTTTGCGGGCGCATGGTCAAGGGCTATGGCGCGACCAACGAGCGTGGCAAGGAAAACTTCAGGTCTATAATAAACAGTTTGAAGTCCAGCGATCCGGCGGCCATCCGCCGCGCCCGCGAGGCCGCGCTGGCCGAGGAGAGCGGCACGGCACTCGATGCCGCGCTGAGCCAGGCCGGTGCGCCGCCGCGAGCGGTGAAGGCCGTGCCAGTGCGCTGGGTGAAACCATCGCTTGCGGCTCCGAAAGGCCACGCCACAAAATGAAACGCATCGCCTTCGTCCCGATCGGAGCTGGCAAACCGGCCCCCCACCCCCATCCCCGCCCCAGGGCGGGGCTACAAGTGAGCTCGCAGTGCTCGATATCACCAGCGACGCATCCTGCTGTTTGACATTGATGGGAAACGCCACATGAACGACATCGCCGCCCCGGTGGGGCCCTGCCAGCGCCGCCACATCCACCGCCACCGCATCGCCTTTTCCGAATGCGATCCGGCCAAGATCGTCTTCTTCGCCAACTACCTGACCTGGTTCGACACCGCCAGCCGCGAATTCTTCGTCGCCTGCGGCATTCCCAGCTGGCATGTCACCGAAGAAGAGCGCGGCATCATCGGCACGCCGGTGCTCGACGTGCAGTGCAAGTTCCTCAACTCGGCGACCTACGGCGAAGACATCGAGATCGAGACCACGGTCGAGCAGTGGAACAACAAGACCTTCGTCATGCACCACACGGCCCGACGCGGCGACACGGTACTGGCCGAAGGCCGCGAGGTGCGACTGTTCGCGGTGCGCGATCCGGACGATCCCCGGCGCATCAAGTCGATACCGGTGCCCGAGGACATCAAGGCCGCCTGCGTGCGCTGCCGCCAGGCCGCCTGCGGCGTCTGCCTGACCGAGGGCGCGGTCAGCGCATTGCCCGCCGCCTGACCGCGACGGGCAGGAAGAAGGGCAGGCCCCTCGTGGCTGCCTGCCCTTCGCAACGGCGACAGCCGCCGACAGGCTGCCGTGCTTCTTCAGCAGAATCACCGCTTCGTCATAGAGCGCCTTGCCGTTGGCGCCCTTCGGTACTTCGACGTGGAACCTGGTGATCTCCTGCAGCTTGAACGGCGTCACGACTTCCCACGGAATGTTGGCGCCGTCGACCACGCCCTTGGATATCGCCTCCGGCACCTGGGGCGCCGGCATCTGCACCGGCACCATGCCCAGTGCCTCGATCATCTTGCTGCCGAGGCGGCGGGGGGCACGCACCTTGAGGCCCTGAAGCTCCTCCAGGGTTTTCGGCCCGACCTTGCCGAAGTGGAACGTGGCGCCGTCGTGCATGTGCATGAAGATCACTTTGATGCCCTTGAACTCGTCGAGCGCGTTCTCTTGCACATACTCCCACAGGGCGGGTGAGGCGGTGGTGGCGTTCCTGGTCAGGAAGGGCAGCTCTGTCGCCATGCAACAGGTGGCATTAGGGAAAGAAGGACGGCGAGGCGCAGGCCGCCAGCATCTGCAGCACCTCGACGCCGCCGGGGACGACGAAGCCCACGGTCTTGCGGCCGAGGATGGAATCCACCGACATGAGCACCAGTCCGACGAAGATCAGGCCGCCGATTATGGCCATCAGGCGCGACAGCGACAGCAGGAAACTGCCGCCGGGGCCAAAGCTGTCCTTCAGCGCAAAGGGCGTGGGCGGCTTGGGTTCCTGCATCTCGACCTCCGGCTGAACGGTTGTTCATTGAATTCTCGTTCAATACAACAGGAAGCGAATCAGCCGCAAAGGCATTGCGAGTACTATTAGCTATCTCGTTTTGTTATGGCACCGATGAACCTCAAGCAGCTCGAGTACTTCGTGCGCGTCGCCGAGCTGGGCAGCTTCAGCAAGGCCGCACTGGTCCTCAACATCGCCCAGCCGGCGCTGTCGCGCCAGGTGCGCCTGCTCGAAACCGACCTGCATGTCACCTTGCTGACGCGCAACGGGCGCGGCGTGGTGCTGACCGAGGTCGGCCAGCGTCTGTTCGACCACAGCGTCGGCATACTGCAGCTGGTGTCGCGTGCCGCCGAGGATGTCGCCGCCGCGCGTGACGAGCCGGCGGGCCGCATCGTCATCGGCCTGCCGCCGAGCATCGGCCGGCGCCTCACCCTGCCGCTGGTCGAGGGCTTCCGCCGCCACCTGCCCAAGGCCAGGCTGGCCATCGTCGAGGGCCTGTCGACCCACCTCACGGAATGGATCGCCACCGGCCGGGTGGACCTCGGCCTGATCCACAATCCCGAGCCGAATCCCGCGATCGAGGTCACGCCGGTGCTCGACGAGCCGCTGGGCCTGGTCAGTCCGGCCGTCGGCAAGTCCGCCCGCGCGCTGCCCCTGCCGATGGCCGACCTCACCGCCTATCCGCTGATCCTGCCGGAGCGCACCCACGCCATGCGCAAGCTGATCGAGACGCAGGCGGCCCTGCTCAACCTCAAGCTCGACATCCGGCTGGAAATCTCCGGCGTGCCGGCCATCCTCGACCTGGTGGCGGCCGGCTACGGCCATGCCGTGCTGACGCGCACGGCGCTGGCCGCCTTCGGTCGTCCCGGTGCCTTCGTGCTGCGCCCTCTGGCCAAGCCGGGGTTGTCGAGCACGCTGTTCCTTGCGGTCTCGGCGCACAAGCCGTCGACGCCGCTGGGCCGGCGTGCCATGCGCCTGCTGCAGGAGCTGGTGCTGGCGGAGTCGGTCGGGGCAACTGCAAGGGCGCGCCAGCCCATAACAAAACGCGATAGCTAGTAGTGCGGCCCATGCCTAGGCCGCGGGCCGGGCATTTGCCAGAATGACGTCATGGGAAATCGGATCACGGGCATCTCGTCGATGGCGACGCGCCAGGTGCTGGCGGAGCTGGCGGCTGCCTACGGCCGGGCCAGCGGCGTCGAGGTCGCGATCGAGTCGGTCGGCGGCGTCGATGCGGCCAGGCGCGTCGAGTGCGGCGAAGCCTTCGATGTCGTCATCCTTGCCGCCGATGCCATCGACAAGCTGGCCGCCGGCGGCAGCGTGCTGGCCGGGTCGCGCGTCGATCTGGTGAGGTCGATGGTGGCCATCGCCGTGCCCGAGGGCGCGGCGGTGCCCGACATCTCCACCGAGGGCGCCTTGCGCGCGGCCGTGCTGGCGGCGGAAAGCATCGGCCACTCAACCGGCCCCAGCGGTACGGCCCTGCTGCAGCTGTTCGAGCGCTGGGGCGTGGCCGACCGGGTGCGCGGGCGCATCATCCAGGCGCCGGCCGGGGTGCCGGTCGCGCGGCTGGTCGCCGAAGGCAAGGTGGCGCTGGGGTTCCAGCAGCAAAGCGAAATGCTTTCCGCCCCCGGCATCCGTGTCATCGGCGGCATGCCGCCCGGCTGCGAGATCGTCACCACCTTTTCCGGCGCCATCTGCGCCGCGTCGCAGGCCCCGGAGGCGGCGCGCGCGCTGCTCGCCTGGCTGCACTCGCCCGCCGCGGCCGCGACCAAGCGCAAGCACGGCATGGACCCCGCATAGGAGCAAACCCAGTGATCATCGACATCCACGGCCACTACACCACGGCGCCGAAGGCGCTCGAAGACTGGCGCAACCGCCAGATCGCCGGCATCAAGGATCCGTCCGCGATGCCCAAGGTCTCGGAGCTGAAGATCAGCGACGACGAGCTGCGCGAGTCCATAGCGACCAACCAGCTGAAGAAGATGCAGGAGCCCGGGACCGATCTGACCATCTTCTCGCCGCGCGCCAGCTTCATGGCCCACCACATCGGCGATTTCAACGTCAGCAGCACCTGGGCGGCGATCTGCAACGAGCTGTGCCATCGCGTGGCGCAGCTCTTTCCCGACCACTTCATCGGCGCCGCCATGCTGCCGCAGTCGCCGGGCGTGGATCCCAGGACCTCCATCCCCGAGCTGGAGAAGTGCGTCAGGGACTACGGCTTCGTCGGCATCAACCTCAACCCCGACCCATCCGGCGGCCACTGGACCTCGCCGCCGCTGACCGACCGCCACTGGTACCCGATCTACGAAAAGATGGTGGAGCACGGCATCCCGGCCATGATCCACGTCTCGACCTCCTGCAACGCCTGCTTCCACACCACCGGCGCGCACTACATCAACGCCGACACCACGGCCGTGATGCAGCTGATCCAGGGCGACCTGTT
>JALHNN010000057.1 GCA_022843505.1 Sulfuritalea sp. | reverse complement strand
CACTGGGTAGTGGGTATTACCTTCATCCTGCTGGCGCTCTCCGGCCTGGCCTTCTTCCACCCGGCGTTCTATCCGCTGACGCAGTTGTTCGGCGGCGGGGTCTGGGCGCGCATCCTGCACCCCATCATCGGCTGGCTGATGATGATCGGCTTTGTCCTCATGTACTTCCGCTTCAAGTCGCTGAACAAGATGGAGCCGGCCGACAGGGAGTGGCTGGACCGCATCGGCGAGATGATGGACGGCAACGACCACAACATGCCGGAACAGGGCAAGTACAACGGCGGCCAGAAGATGATGTTCTGGGCCATGTCGGTGTGCATGCTGCTGCTGTTCGTCTCCGGCATCATCCTGTGGCGCGCCTACTTCACGTTCCCGGTGGATCTTGTCAGGCTGGGTGCCGTGGTGCATGCCGCGGTCGCCGCGATCATGATCGCGATGATCTTCGTGCACGTCTATGCGGCGCTCTGGGTCAAGGGCACGGTGCGGGCGATGGTCTATGGCACGGTCACCCGCGCCTGGGCCAAGCAGCACCACCGCGCCTGGTATCGCCAGGTCACCGGAAAATAAGCGGCACATGAGGCGCAAGCCCTGAGCAACACGCTTTAACGCCAAACCACACCCGCGGGCTTCGGCCCGCGGGTCGTTTGCGCGCCCCCAAAACCTATAGACTCCCCGCCATGAGTGCTTCCAGCCAAACCCCGGTGATCCCGATCAAGTCGAGCAGCGAACCGCCGCACATCATCGCCCCCGACGCCGCGAGCGTCTTCAGCCGGCGCGCCGCGCGCTTCGAGCAGCTGGCCGACGGCCACAGCCTCGGCGACTGGCTGCGCTTCCTCGGCGCCATCAGTCGTGCCCAGCATGCAGCGCTGCAAAGCCTGCCGGCGCTCGACCTGCCCGATTCCGCGCAGATGAAGTTCGCCCGCGAACACCGCATGCCGCCGCTGCCGGCACAGTCCTGGCCGCGTCCCGTCATCTGGCGCGAGGTGCTGCGCGCCATCGCCACGGCGATCGAACCGGTCGCGGCCGAGCCGGCACGCAAGGATCTCGCCCGCCTCAAGGCCTTCGACGCCGAGGCCGTCGAGGCTCTCGCCGAGCGCGTGCTGCACACCGAGCTGTACGGCGATGAAGCCGCCCTGCTGCCCTATGTCGCCGCCGCCCTGCAGGTGCTGTGGACCGGCGCCGCCGCGCGCCTGGGCGTCGCCGAGATCGTGGCGCTGGACGTGCCCGGCGTCTGCCCCTGCTGCGGCTTCCTGCCCGTCGCCAGCGTCATTCGCACCGTGGGCGAGGTGTCCAACCTGCGCTACCTGCATTGCGCGCTGTGCAATACCGAATGGAACCTGGTGCGCCTCAAGTGCAGCGCCTGCGACGTCACCGACGGCGTCACCTACTGTGCCCTGCAGGATGAATCCGGCAAGGAGAACGACGCCATCCGCGCCGAGACCTGCGAGTCGTGCAAGAGCTACCTCAAGATCGCCTACGCTGAAAAGGCCGCCGTCGACCCCGTGGCCGACGACCTCGCCACGCTGGCGCTGGAGATCCTGGTCGACGAAGCCGGCTATTCGCGCAGCGGGCCCAACCTGCTGCTGGTGCCGGGCGGCTGAGTCGCAAGAGTCGGCGCTGGCGGGACGGCGAATGCCGTCCCGCACGAACCAGGGGGTGGCTGGCATATGCCAGATGGTAGAATCCCCCGTCATCTCTCGACCGCCTTCCATCCGCATGAAACTCCTGCCCTGCCTCGCTTTCGCCCTGCTCTTCGCCCCCCTCGCCGCGCGCGCGGCCGATGCGCCCGACCTGCAGAGCCGCACGCCCCACTATCACGCCAGCTATGTGGTGGCTGCCGACGGCACCGCGGTCGAGACCCACGAATGGTCGCAGACCATCCTCAAGGAGTCGGCCCTCGAGGGCGCCAAGCGCGCCAACGTGAGCCACAGCAGCAGCGCGCAGAAGGCGGAGATCCTGGTGGCCTACACGCGCAAGCCCGATGGCCGGCGGGTCGATGTGCCCAAGGAGAACTTCCAGATCGAGGCAAATAGCGGGCGTGGCGGCAACAGCCCGGTGTTTTCGGACTGGACCACGGTGTCGGTCCTGTTTCCGGACGTCGCCGTCGGCGACACGGTGGTGATCGGGTATCGGCTCACCGACCTCGAGCCGATGTTCCCCGGCCGCTTTTCGGCATCCAATCTGTTCTATCGTGACGCCGCCTATGACGACGTCCGTGTTCGCATCGAGTATCCCGTGGCGATGGATCCGCAGATGCAGGCGCGCGGCATGAACGAGCAGCGGGGCAGCGCCGGCGAGGGCCGCGCGTTCGTCGAATGGCGCTGGTCGAACCCGCTGGCGACGAAGACCAAGCGCCGCGACTGGTCGGTATTCGATCCGGAAAAGGAAGTCGGCTACGCGTTTTCCAGCTTCCGCAACCATGCCGAGATCGCCGCCGCCTACGGCGCGCGCGCCCAGCCCAAGGCCGCCGTGACGCCGCGGATCGCGCAGCTCGCCGGCGAGATCGTCAAGGACAAGAAGGAACCCCGGGAGCAGGCCCGTGCCCTCTACGAATGGGTCGCCACCAACATCACCTATGGCGGCAATTGCATCGGCGTCGGCGCCGTCGTGCCGCGCGACATCCCCTTCGTGCTCGACAACAAGATGGGCGACTGCAAGGACCACGCGACGCTGCTGCAGGCCCTGCTCGCGGCTCGCGGCATCCGCAGTACGCAGGCGCTGGTCAACGCAAGCTCGCTCTATCGCCTGCCGCGCATCCCGCTGGCGTTCAGCGTCAACCACGTCATCAACTACCTGCCCGACTTCGACCTGTTCGTCGACTCGACCTCGGAGTCCACGCCCTTCGGCATGCTGCCCTTCAACGTGCAGGACAAGCCGGTGCTGCTGGTCGAGGGACATCGCGACGGCATGCGGACTCCGGCCCAGCCGCGTGCCCGCAACCAGCAGACGGTGCGCAGCCGGATGAAGGTGGCGGCTGACGGCTCGGTGTCCGGCAGCATCGAGATCATCCAGTCGGGCAGCGATGCGGTTGGTGCCCGAGCCTGGGCACGCAAGATGCCGCGTGAGGCACAGGACGAAATGGTGAAGGATATGTTCCGCCGCATGGGCGTGATCGGCAGCGGATCCCTAGAAAAGGACGACCCGACCGCGCTGACCGATGCTTACCGCTACAAGGCGAGCTTCCAGGCCGAGAAATTCATGAAGCCATCGGGAGCGGGCGCTTTCTACGTCTTTCCCGTGTTGTCACTGGCCAACAACATCCTTGGCGCCGTGCAGTCGGTTTCGGACCCGGAAATAGACACCGAGATCGCCTGTCATGGCGGCCAGATGGTCGAGGATTATTCGATCGAGCTGCCGGCGCGGACCAAGGTACTGGCGATTCCCGGCGACCTCAAGGTCGGCAACCAGACCCTGTCCTACAGCGCAAGTTACAAGCTGAAAGGCCGCGTCCTGACGGCGCGGCGCATCCTCGACGACCCAACGCCGGGCAATGTTTGCGCGCCGGCATTCATCGCCGAACAGCGCAAGGTCGCGGAGAAGGTGATCGAAAACCTCAAGGAGCAGGTGCTGTACAAGTAGGCGTTCCCGTCGCCGGCCGGGAACCAATTCCCGGCTACACTGTCTCGGCTGTGTTCCATCCCCAAGGAGACTCCATGAGACGCCTGCTTTCCCTGCTCGCCTTCCTCTGTGCCGCCGCCTTCAGCCTGCCCGCCGCGGCCGACCGCCTGGACGGCGTGCTGCCGCTCCATGCCGACGATATCGCGGCGGTGGCGGCGGCGAAGAAACAGCCCGATCGCCACGTCATGCTGTACTTCGGCGACCACCTGAACTGAGGGGCTTGTCGCTACACCGTGAGTGTGCTCAAGAAGCCCGAAGTCACCGCCAGGTATTCAAAGCATTTCCTCGGCGCCCACGCCGATTTCTCCGAGCTGGAACTGGACGACAAGGATCCGGGCCATGCCATGGTCAAGCGCCACAATCCGAACAAGCTGCGGCCGGTGCTGGTCTTCCTCGACGGCACGGGCAAGGAGGTGGCGCGCCACCGCGGCAAGCTGGAAGTCGAGGACGCCCTGCTGCTCGACCGCTATGTCGCCGAGAAGCACTACCTGAAGACGGGCGATTTCGCCGCCTTCCGCAAGGCGCAGTAGGAGCGGGCGCCCGCGGTCAGTGCTTCGTGCTGCGCTGCGGCGTGATCGCTGCAGCGCCGGCGCCTAGAATCGCCATTCCGTCATTTCTGCCCGGTTCGGGTGAACATGAATCCACTTTCCCGGTTGCCGTCCGTCGACCGCCTGCTTTCCGCTGCGGCGATTTCCTCCCTGATTGAAACGCATGGTCGTGCCCTCGTCGCCGGTGTCCTGCGCGAGGTGCTGGCAGCCGCGCGCGAGGCCGTGAAGCAGGGCGCCGCGCCGCCGGACGAGGCCGGATTGATCACAAGAGTCGGCGCCGGGGTTACGGCGAAGGTGGCGCCGAAGCTGCGTCAGGTGTTCAACCTGACCGGCACCGTGCTGCACACCAACCTCGGCCGCGCGCCGCTGCCCGAAGAGGCGGTACAGGCCCTGCTGGCGGCGGCGCGCAGCCCCTGCGCGCTGGAGTACGACATCGAGTCCGGCGGGCGCGGCGATCGCGATGACATTGTCAACGAGCTGCTGTGCGAGCTGACCGGGGCCGAGGCGGCGACGGTGGTGAACAACAATGCCGCCGCCGTGTTCCTGCTGCTCAACACCCTGGCGCAGAAGAAGGACGTGATCGTTTCGCGCGGCGAGCTGATCGAGATCGGCGGCGCCTTCCGCGTGCCGGACATCATGAAGCGCGCCGGGGCAAAACTGGTCGAGGTAGGCACCACCAACCGCACCCACCTCCGGGACTTCGCCGAAAACCTCGGCCCGCGCACGGCGATGCTGATGAAAATCCACGCCAGCAATTATGCGATTCATGGCTTCACCCACGCCGTGCCCGAAACCGAACTCGCCACGCTGGCGCGCCAGCACAATCTGCCCTTCGTCATCGACCTCGGCAGCGGCACGCTGGCCGATCTGGCCGCCTACGGCCTGCCGCACGAACCGACGGCGCGCGAGGCGATCGCCGCCGGCGCCGACCTCGTCACGTTTTCCGGCGACAAGCTGCTGGGAGGGCCGCAGGCGGGCCTGCTGGTCGGCCGCAAGGACCTCATTGCCAGGATCAAGAAGAACCCGCTGAAGCGCTGCTTGCGCGTCGGCAAGCTGACGCTTGCCGCACTGGAAGCCGTGCTCGCGCTCTACCGCGATCCGGATCGGCTGCAGCAGCGCGTCACGGCGGTGCGCCAGCTGACGCGCCCCGAAGCCCAGATGCGCGCCGCCGCCGCACGCCTGCTGCCGGCGCTGCAACAGGCGCTGGCGGCGCTGCCGGTCACGGTGGAAGTTGCCGCGCTGAAATCGCAGATCGGCTCCGGCTCGCTGCCGGTGGATCGCCTGCCCTCGGCCGGCTTCGCCATCCGCCCGGTGGGAAAAAAGGGAGGCGTCCTCAACCGCATCGAGGCCAGCCTGCGCGGCGTGGCCCATCCGCTGCGCCCGGTGATCGGCCGCATCGAGGACGGCGCGCTGCTGCTCGACCTGCGCTGCCTCGACGAGGGCGAGGAGGGCGCGTTCGGCGCTACGCTGCGCTCCCTGCGGCTGCCGCCATGATCATCGGTACCGCGGGCCACATCGACCACGGCAAGACCACGCTGGTGAAGGCGCTCACCGGCGTGGATGCCGATCGCCTGCCGGAAGAGAAGGCGCGCGGCATCACGCTCGACCTCGGCTATGCCTATGCGCCGCAGGCCGATGGTTCGGTGCTTGGCTTCGTCGACGTTCCCGGCCACGAAAAGCTGATCCACAACATGCTGGCCGGCGCCACCGGCATCGACTTCGTGTTGCTGGTGATCGCCGCCGACGACGGCCCGATGCCGCAGACGCGCGAGCACCTGGAACTGCTAGACCTGCTCGGCCTCGCCCGCGGCGCCGTGGCGCTGAACAAGATCGACGCGGTGACGCCGCAGCGTCTGGCTGAGGCACGGGCCGAGATCGCCGCGCTGCTGGCCGACACGGGGCTGGCGGGCTGCCCCGTGTTCCCGCTGTCGGCAAGAAGCGGCGAAGGGGTATCGGCGCTGCGCGACCATCTCGACGCCACCGCCGCGGCGCTGCCGCCGCGCCGCGCCGCGGCCGGACGCTTTCGCCTGGCCATCGATCGCTGCTTCAGCCTGGCCGGCGCCGGCACCGTGGTCACCGGCACCGCGCACGCGGGGAAAGTCGGCGCCGGGGATACGGCGATCATCGCCCCGCCCGGCCGCGAGGGGCTGATTCGGGCCAGGGTGCGCAGCCTGCACGTGCAGGATCGCCCGGCGCCATCGGGCCAGGCCGGCGAACGCTGCGCCCTGGCGCTTGCCGGCGACTTCGAAAAGAGCGACATCGCGCGCGGCATGTGGGTTGTCGACCCATCGCTGGCGCTGCCGCTGACGCGCTTTCAGGGCGAGTTGCGGGTCCCGGCCGGGCAGCCGCCGCTCAGGCATCTGCAGGTCGTGCATGTGCACCTGGGAACCGAGGACATCATCGGTCGCGTCGCCCTGCTCGACTGCGCCGAGGCCGCGGCGGGTTCATCCGCGCTGGTGGAGATCCTGCTCGAACGGGAAACCCTGGCATTGCGCGGCGACCGTTTCGTGCTGCGCGATGCCGGCGCCCGGCGCACGGTCGCCGGCGGTCGGGTGCTCGACATCTTTCCGCCGACGCGGCACAAGCGCAGCGCCGAACGCCTGGCCCTGCTGGCTGCAATGCGCGACGACGACCCGCTGCCGACGCTGGCATTGGTCGCAGCGCAAAATCTGGCCGGGGTCGATCTCGCGCGCTTCGCCGCCGCCTGGAACCTCGCGGAGGCCGACGCGGAAGCGCTGTGGCTGCGTGCCGGCCTGCGCCAGGTCCGGGATGGCGAGGCGCTGCTGGGCTACGCCAGCGCAAACTGGCGGCACCTGGAACAGCGCCTGCTCGCTGCCCTGGCGCGCGAGCATGAACGCGCGCCGGACCTCGCCGGCGTCGAACGCGAACGCCTGCGGCGCATGACCTCGGCCACCCTGCCGCGCGCCGCCTTCGATGTCCTGGTCGGTGAATTGCTGGCGGCCGGCAGGATCGCGCAGACGCGTGCCTGGCTGCATCTGCCGGAGCACGTCGCCAGCGTCTCGGCGGCCGACCGCGACCTGTTCGGGGTACTGAAACCCCTGCTCGACGCCGCGCCGTTCAACCCGCCGCGCGTGCGTGACGTGTTCCGTGCCTCGGGGACGCCCGAGGACATCGTGCGCCAATTGTTCCGCCGCATGGCGCGCGGCGGCGAACTCTACCCCGTGGCGCACGACCACTATTTCACCGCCGCCGCGGTGGCCGAACTGGCGGCCACCGTTTCCCGACTCAACGCCGAAAAGGGCGCGGTGCGCGCCGCCGACCTGCGCGACGTGATCTATCCGGATGGCGGCGGCGGGCGCAAGGTGGCGATCCAGATTCTCGAGTTCTTCGATCGCGTCGGTTACACGCGACGGGTGCGCGACGCGCAT
The DNA here is from genome assembly GCA_022843505.1 of Sulfuritalea sp. Classification (GTDB taxonomy): domain Bacteria; phylum Pseudomonadota; class Gammaproteobacteria; order Burkholderiales; family Rhodocyclaceae; genus Sulfuritalea. The sequence goes on along the minus strand of JALHNN010000057.1, from coordinate 2,576 downwards.
GTGCTGCGCACGGCGGCGGTACAGCAATGGGCCTCCGGTGGTTGATTTGGCGGCGGCGTTTGGCGATACTGCCCGGCAAGGAGAACGACATGAACAGACAGATCAGAGGCATCACCCTCGCCGCCGGAATGCTGATGGCCGGCATCGCCGCCGCCAGCGACGATTACATCCGCGACTACGCCGAGCGCGTCAAGGCGGCCGACTGGAAGGCGATGGAGACGCTGACCGTGACGCTCGACGAGCACAGCTTCGACCCCTCGGAGCTGCGTTTCAAGGCGGGCAAGGCCTACAAGCTGCAGTTGAAGAACATCGGCAAGAAGGACCACTATTTCACCGCCGAGAAGTTCTTCCGCGCCGTGGCCTGGCGCAAGGTTATGGTGGACAAGCAGGGCGAGATCAAGGCGCCCTACTTCACCGCCTTCGAGCCGCTGAAGAACGGCGGGCAGGTTGATCTCTATTTCGTGCCGGTGACCCCGGGCAGCTACGAGGTGATCTGCACCATCGACGACCACAAGCAGCAGGGGATGAGCGGCACCCTGGTCATCGAGTGAAAGCGCAAAGCGCCCTGCTGCTGCTGGTCCTGCCCTGGGCAGCTATCGCGCAGGCGCCGCCCCAGGTGATTGCCGTCGGCCGGCTTGCGGCCGCGCCGCAGCTCGACGGTTCGCTTGCCGACTGGCCGAAAGAGGGCTGGTCGGCGGTCAAGGTGACGCCGGCGGTGGCGGCCGGCGAACGCGAAAAGTTCGGCCTCGACCCCGAGGACCGCAACCACACCGGCACCCTGACCGTGGAACTGCGCGCCGGCGTGTTCGGCGATCGCCTCTACGTCGCCGCGCGCTGGCCCGACGATGCGGCCGACACCGAGTACAAGGGCTGGGAGTGGGCGGGCAGCAAGTATGCCGAGGGCAAGCGTCGCGACGATGCCTTCGCGGTGCGGTTCCACCTTTCCGGCGATTATGACCGGACCATGCTTTCCGCCAAGTCCTATGTGGCCGACGTCTGGTTCTGGTCCGCGGCGCGGACCAATCCGGCGGGATACGCCGAGGACTGGACGCATCAGGTGTCGACGCGGATGATCGACGATGCCGCGGAATACGCGGTGAAGGGGGTCGGCACGGTCTACATCAAGAAGCAGCGCGACGCCGGCGGCGGACCCTACAAGGCCCTGCCGCGGCCGAAGGAAAGGAGCGGCGATCGCCTGCCGTCCTTCGAAGTGGTCAAGGCGCCCACCGGCAGCATCGCCGACGTCCAGGCCAAGGGGCGCTGGGCGGCGGGGAAATGGTCGCTGGAACTCGCACGCAAGCTCGATACCGGTCATCCCGACGATGCCCCGTTTGCCGCCGGCAGGAAGCTGCTGGGCCAGATCGCCGTGTTCAACCGCGGCGCGGACGAAAACAAGAGCGTTTCCGAACCCCTGCTGTTCGACTTCGCCGCGGCCGGCAAGTAGGCTCAGTTTGGCGTCGCCGGCGCAGCGGCCACCGAGGTGCGGTTGCGCCCGTTTTCCTTCGACAGGTAAAGCGCCCCGTCGGCGCGTTCGACCAGTTGCTCGGAACCGGCAATGTCGAGATCCGGGTAGGTCGCGACGCCGAGGCTGATCGTCACCTTGAGATTGTCGACCGTCAGTTCGACGATGTCCTTGCGCAGGCGTTCGGCGACGGCGTAGGCACCGGCAGCGTCGGTATTGGGCAGGATGGCGAGGAATTCCTCGCCGCCGTAGCGGCAGGGCAGGTCGTAATTGCGCAGGGCCGCGCGCAGGGTGTCGGCCACGCGCTGCAGCACGCGGTCACCCTGGTCGTGGCCGTAGGTATCGTTGAAGCGCTTGAAGTGGTCGATGTCGAACATGATCACCGAGAGGCTGTTGCCGGTGCGCCGCGCGCGGTGGAACTCGGTTTCCATCGACTGGTCGAGGAAGCGCCGGTTGTAGAGGCCGGTCAGCCCGTCGGTCTGTGCCAGGCGCCGCAGTTCCTCCTCGAGCCGCTTTTCTTCCGTTACGTCGCGCAGCAGTGCCGCGGAACCGAGCGTGTGGCCGTCGCTGGCGCTGATCGTCGAGGCAAACACATTGAGGATGCGCCCCTGCAGTTCCACCAGCGTCGAATCCGTGCCCTGTTCGCCGGAAACCAGGCGGCGGATTCTCTCGGGATCGTCGATCAGTCCGTCGAAGCCTCCGGCGACGATCTGCGCCACGTCCTTGCCGAGCAGGCGCTCGGCGGCTGGATTGACCAGCACGATCTGGCCCTCGCTGTCGGTGACCACGATGCCCTCGCCGGCGCTGAAGATGATGGTGGTGAGCTTGTCCTGTTCCTTGCGCAGCCCCTCATAGGTGGTCTTGAGTTCCGTGGTCATGAGGTTGAAGCTTTTCGCCATGCGACCGAGTTCGTCGTCGCTGCTCGCGATCACGGTGTGGTTGAGGTCGCCGCCCGAGACCCGGCTCATGGCCTTGGTTACCCGCTCGATCGGCATGACCACGGTGCGGCCCATCATGTAGCCGGTGGATAGCATGATCAGCATCAGGGCGACCCCGATCACAACGATCGACTGCTGGCGCGCACGCAGGATGTCGCGCTCGACCGGCACCAGCG
>JALHNN010000056.1 GCA_022843505.1 Sulfuritalea sp. | reverse complement strand
TAGATCATCAGCGGCTGCGCGCCGCTTTCGATGGTGCTCTCGTCGATCACGACCTTGGTAACGCTTTCCATGGTCGGCAGCTCGTACATGGTGTCGAGCAGCACGTTTTCCAGGATCGAGCGCAGGCCGCGGGCGCCGGTCTTGCGCTTGAGCGCCTTCCTGGCGATCGCCTGCAGCGCCGAGGGACGCACCTCGAGCTCGACCCCCTCCATCGAGAACAGCTTCTGGTACTGCTTGATCAGCGCGTTCTTCGGCGCGATCAAGATTTCGATCAGCGCCGCTTCGTCGAGTTCCCTGAGCGTGGCAATTACCGGCAGGCGCCCGATCAGCTCGGGGATCAGGCCGAACTTGATGAGGTCCTCGGGTTCCACCTGCTTAAGCATTTCGTCCACCCCGCCGGCGTCGCGGCTGCGAACCTCGGCGCCGAAACCGATGCCGCCCTTTTCGGAACGGTTGCGGATCACCTTGTCGAGGCCGTCGAAGGCGCCGCCGCAGATGAACAGGATGTTGGTGGTGTCGATCTGGATGAAGTCCTGGTTGGGGTGCTTGCGGCCGCCCTGCGGCGGAATGCTCGCCACCGTACCCTCGATCAGCTTGAGCAGCGCCTGCTGCACGCCCTCGCCGGAGACATCGCGGGTGATCGACGGGTTGTCGGACTTGCGCGAGATCTTGTCGATCTCGTCGATGTAGACGATGCCCTGCTGCGCCTTGTCGACCTCGTGGTCGCATTTCTGCAGCAGCTTCTGGATGATGTTCTCGACGTCCTCGCCGACGTAGCCGGCCTCGGTCAGGGTCGTCGCGTCGGCCATGACGAAGGGCACGTTGAGCATGCGCGCCAGGGTCTGCGCCAGCAGGGTCTTGCCCGAACCCGTGGGCCCGATCAGCAGGATGTTGCTCTTGGCCAGTTCGACGCCATCGCTGCCCTTGTCCTGGTGGCGGATGCGCTTGTAGTGGTTGTAGACGGCGACGGCGAGGATCTTCTTCGCCGAATCCTGGCCGATCACGTACTGGTCGAGGATGTCGCGGATTTCCTTGGGCGCCGGCAGTTCCCGCTTGGCGCCCGCGGCCGGTTCGGCGGCGATCTCGTCGCGGATGATGTCATTGCACAGCTCGATGCACTCGTCGCAGATGAAGACCGAGGGACCGGCGATGAGCTTCTTGACCTCGTGCTGGCTCTTGCCGCAGAAGGAGCAGTAGAGCAGCTTGTCGGCACTGCCCGTTTTCTTGTCCGCCATAGTCGTCTCCGTCGCTGCGAAGTATCAGGCTGCTGCCGCTTCGTCCCGGCGGGTCAGCACCTTGTCCACCAGACCATACTCTACCGCCGCCTCGGCGGAAAGGAAATTGTCGCGGTCGGTGTCGCGCTCGATGCGATCGATCGGCTGTCCGGTGTGCCTGGCCAGCATTTCGTTGAGTTTCTGCTTCAGGTAGAGGATTTCCTTGGCGTGGATCTCGATGTCCGAGGCCTGGCCCTGGAAGCCGCCCATCGGCTGGTGGATCATCACCCGCGAATTCGGCAGGCAGAAGCGCTTGCCCTTTTCGCCGGCCGCCAGCAGGAAGGCCCCCATGCTCGCCGCCTGGCCGATGCACAGGGTCGACACGTTGGGCTTGATGAACTGCATGGTGTCATAGATCGCCATGCCCGCGGTGACGGAACCGCCCGGCGAGTTGATGTAGAAGAAGATGTCCTTGTCGGGGTTTTCCGACTCGAGGAACAGCAGCTGCGCCACCACCAGGTTGGCCGTGGCGTCATTCACCGGACCGACCAGGAACACCACCCGCTCGCGCAGCAGGCGCGAGTAGATGTCGTAGGCGCGTTCGCCGCGGCCGCTGGTCTCGATGACCATGGGCACGAGGCCAAGAGCCCGGGTATCGGGGAGCGGCACGTCATGGGCGCCGCCGAACTGTCGCGAACCGTACATGGTTTTCTCCTGCAGAATCAAGCGGCGTTACCCATCAGCGCATCGAAGGCGATGGGGGCTTCGGTCACCTTGGCACTGGCCAGCACCCAGTTCACCACGTTGTTCTCCAGGGCCAGCGCCTCGGCTTCGGCCAGACGCTGCGGCTGGGAATAGTACCAGCGCACCACTTCCTTGGGGTCTTCGAAGGTCTCGGCGAACTCGTCGACGATGGCGCGTACCTGATCCGGCTTGACGTGCAGGTCCTGGGCCTTGACCAGCTCGGCGAGCAGCAGGCCGAGCTTGACGCGGCGCGTCGCCTGGTCGGTGAACCATGTCGGATCGACCGGCATGTTCTTCATCATCATGCCGCGCTGTTCCATGTCGCGCTTGGCGGCCTCGGCCATCTGCTCGGCTTCCATCATCACCAGCGCTTTCGGCACATCGATCGGATTGACCTTGAGCAGGGCGTCCATGACCTGCTCCTTGACCTTGGCCAGCAGGCGCTTCTTGACTTCGCGCTCGAGGTTGGCGCGCACTTCGGCGCGCATCTTGCTGGTATCGCCATCGGCGACGCCCAGCTGCCTGGCGAACTCGGCGTCGAGCTCGGGCACCTTCGGCGCCTCGACCTTCTTCACCGTCATCTCGAACTGCACCGTGTTGCCGGCGAGTTCCGCGGCCTGGTAGTCGGCGGGAAACGCCACATCGAATGTCTTGTGGTCGCCGACCTTGGCGCCGACCAGCTGGGCCTCGAAGTCCGGCAGCATCATGCCGCCGCCGACCATCACCGTGTAATCGTTGGCCCTGCCACCCTGGAACTCCTCGCCGTTCTTGCGGCCGATGAAGTCGATCACCAGGCGGTCGCCGGTCTCCGAGGGGCGGTCGGTTTCGCCGTAGGTGGTGCGCTGCTTGCGCAGCACCTCCAGGGTCTTGTCGACCTCGGCGTCGGTGACCGTCAGCGTCGGCTTCTCGATCGCCTCGCCGGAAACATCGCCCAGGCTGATCTCGGGATAGACCTCGAAGACCGCCGTAAAGCCGAGCTTGCCCTCACCGACATCGGCCTTGGGTTCGATGCGCGGATAGCCGGCGACGCGCAGGTTCTGCTCGCGCACCCTCTCGCCGTAAACCTTTTCCACGGCGGCGCCGATCGCGTCGGAGCGGGCCTGGCCGCCGTAGTGCTGGGCCACCATCTTCATCGGCACCTTGCCCGGACGGAAACCCGCCATCTTCACCGTGCGCGACATCTGCTTGAGGCGCTGGTCGACATCCTTCTCGATGTCCGCCAGAACCACCGTCATGTCGATGCGCCGTTCCAGCGGGCTCACCGCCTCGGTCGCCGCTGCCGTCGTTGCCGTTTCCGTCATTTCCGTATCCGTATCGAAGAGTTCATCAAGGCGCCGGCCCCGGGATGCCGGCAAAAATCGTTCACGCCCACGCCAGCGCGCTGGTGCCCAGCTGGTGCCCAGGAAGGGACTCGAACCCCCACGCCTTGCGGCGCCAGAACCTAAATCTGGTGCGTCTACCAATTTCGCCACCTGGGCGCAGGTCGCGGCCGGCCGCATTGCGGCACGCCTCGACACCGAGTGGAAGGGCAATTTTACCTGCTTTCCGGACGGCCAGAAAGCGGCCCACCGCCGCGCACCGGCTTCGCGGCTGAGGGCCAAAGCGCCGGTAGAATCGGGTTTTGCGCCTCCGTCGCCGTCCTGCGCATGGCCGTAGACCATTACGAAAACTTCCCGGTCGCCTCCGTCCTCCTGCCGCCCGCCCTGCGCGAGCCGGTGGCGGCGATCTACTGGTTCGCCCGAACCGCCGACGACTTTGCCGACGAGGGCGAACGCAGCCCCGCGGAACGCCGTGAGCTGCTGGCCGGCTACCAGGCGGAACTCGACGCCATCGCCGCCGGCCGGCCGACGCAGGATCCCATCTTCCTGCGCCTGCGCCCGGTGATTGCCGACTACGGGCTGCCGCTGCAACTGTTCCGCGACCTGCTCGACGCCTTCATCCAGGACATCGACAAGGAGCGCTACGCGAACTTCGCCGAGCTGATGGATTACTGCCGCCGCTCCGCCGACCCGGTCGGGCGCCTGCTGCTGCACCTGTTCGGCCACGCCACGCCCGGGAACCTGCTGCGCTCGGACGCGATCTGTTCGGCGCTGCAGCTCATCAACCACTGGCAGGACGTCGGCATCGACGCCGGCAAGAACGCCAACGGCCGCATCTACCTGCCGCAGGACGACATGGCGCGCTTCGGCGTGCGCGAAGGCGACATTCTGCACCGCAGCCCGGATTCGGCCTTCAAGGCCCTGCTCGCCTTCCAGGTCGGGCGCGCGCGCGCGCTGATGCTGTCCGGCGCCTCGCTGGGCTGGGAGCTGCCGGGACGCATCGGCCTCGAGATCCGCGCCATCGTCGCCGGCGGCCTGCGCATCCTCGACAAGATCGAATCCGTCGACTACGAGGTGTTCGCACGCCGCCCGAGGCTGCAGGCGCTGGACTGGCCGCTGATCCTCTGGCAATCGCTGGTCCGCCCCCTGGAAGCCGCGCCATGAGCGCCCCGCACGGCCGCCCGAAGGGACGCAAGCCACAATCCGGAGCCGCTCAGCGGCGAACCATTGTCACCCCCTCGCGTGGCGAGGGGGTCGGGGGGAGGGTACTTCATTGACACCCGACGACTACTGCCAGCAACGCGCCGCTGCCAGCGGCTCGAGCTTCTATTACAGTTTCCTCTTCCTCGAGCCGCCGCGGCGCCAGGCCATCACCGCGCTCTACGCCTTCTGCCGCGAGGTCGACGACGTGGTCGACGAATGCCCGGACCCCGCCCTGGCGCGCACCAAGCTCGCCTGGTGGCGCGGCGAGGTCGAGGCGCTGTACCAGGGGCGTGCCAGCCATCCGGTGACCCAGGCCCTGACCACTTCGCTGCGGAAGTTCTCGCTGCCGCAGGAACAGCTGCAGGAAATCATCGACGGCATGGAAATGGACCTGGAACAGGCGAGCTATGCCGACTTCAAGGCGCTGCACCTGTATTGCTACCGCGTCGCCAGCGTGGTCGGCCTGCTCGCCGCCGAGATCTTCGGCTACCAGGATCGCCAGACGCTCAAGTACGCCCACGACCTCGGGCTGGCCTTCCAGCTCACCAACATCATCCGCGACGTCGGCGAGGATGCCCGCCGCGGCCGCATCTACCTGCCGCAGGACGAATTGCGCCGTTTCGGGGTCACCGACGACGACCTGCTGCACGCGCGCTACGGCGACAGCTTCAGCCGCCTGATGGCCTTCCAGGTCGAACGCGCGCGCGAGATGTACGCCCAAGCCTTTGCCCAGCTGCCGGCCGGGGACCGCAAGGCGCAACGCGCCGGCCTGATCATGGCGGCGATCTACCAGGCGACGCTGGACGAGATCGTGCGCGACGGCTACCGCGTACTCGACCAGCGCATCTCGCTGCCACCGCTGCGCAAGCTCTGGCTGGCGGCGAAGACCTGGTATTCCGCATGAAGCTTGCCGTCGTCGGCGCCGGCTACGCCGGCATGGCCGCGGCCGTGGAGCTTGCCGCGGCGGGCCATGCGGTGGACGTCTTCGAGGCCTCGCGCGTCGCCGGCGGCCGGGCCCGCGCCGCTCAGATCGAGGGCTTCACGGTCGACAACGGCCAGCACATCCTGGTCGGCGCCTACAGCGAGACCCTGCGCCTGATGCGCGCCGCTGGCGTCGACCCCGAGCGGGTGCTGAAGCGCACCCCGCTGCGCTTCGAGTTCCCCGGCGAATTCCTGATGCAGGCGCCCTCATTTTTCATACCCGTGCCCGCGCCGCTGCACACTGCCTTCGCCCTGCTGCTGGCCCAGGGCCTCGACTGGCGCGAAAAGCTGGCGGCGATCGGCCTGATGCGCGGCCTGCAGGCGGACAACTACCGGGTGGCGCCCGACCGCAGCGTCACGGCATGGCTCGACGCGCGGAAAACGCCGTCCCGCCAGCGCCGACTCCTGTGGGAGCCGCTATGCATCGCCGCCCTCAACACCCCGGCCGACCGCGCCTCGGCCCAGGTGCTGGCCAACGTGCTGCGCGACAGCCTGGGCGGCAGCCGCGAGGCCAGCGACATGCTGCTGCCCCAGGTGGACTTGACCGCCCTGTTTCCCGGCCCGGCCGCCGAATTCGTCCGCGCCCGCGGCGGCAGCGTCCGCTTCGGCACGCGTGTGGCCGGACTGCGCCGCGAAGCCGATGCCTGGTGGATCGACGGCCAGGGCCCCTACCGCCACGCCGTGCTGGCCGTGGCGCCCTATCACCTCGGCGCGCTGCTGCCCGAACTGGCCCCCGGCGTCGCGCATTTCGACTGGGAGCCCATCGTCACCAGCTACTTCCGCTACCCCGCCGCGGTACGCCTGCCCCAGCCCATGCTCGGCGTCGATGGCGGCCTCGCCCAGTGGCTGTTCGACCGCGGCCTGCTGTGCGGCCAGGATGGACTGATCGCGGCGGTGATCAGCGCGCGCGGCCGCCACCTGGAGCTGCCGACGGCAGAGCTGGAGCAGGCGATCCACGCCGAAATCGCCCGCCTCGTCCCCGGCCTGCCCCTGCCGCTGAACGTCCAGACCATCACCGAGAAGCGCGCCACCTTCGCCTGCGTCCCGGACCTCAAGCGACCACCGACGGCCACCGCGCTGCCCGGCCTCTGGCTGGCGGGGGATTACGTCGCCTCCGACTACCCGGCGACGCTCGAAGGCGCGGTGCGGAGCGGCGTCGCCGCGGCGCGGGAAGTGCTGCGCGGCTGAATCGCCGTCCCTTCCACGGCTGGCCCCGCACGGCCAGCCGGCTGCGCGGGCGTGGAGCAGTGCTCCACGAATTCCCCGCTTCGCCCAGCGCCAACTCTCAGCTGACCAGCCGTCCCCCGGCGAGGCGCAGCGTGCGTCCGCAGCGATGGGCGAGCGCCTCGTCGTGGGTGACGAGGATCAGCGTGGTACCGGTCTCGGCATTCATGTCGAACATCAGCTCGATGATCTGCGCGCCGGTGGCGGCATCGAGGTTGCCCGTGGGTTCGTCCGCCAGCAACAGTCGCGGACGCATGGCGAAGGCCCGCGCCAGCGCCACGCGCTGCTGCTCGCCGCCGGAGAGATGCTTGGGGTAGTGGCCCAGGCGCTCGCCCAGGCCGACACGGCCGAGCATCGCCTCGGCGGTCGCCCGCGCATCGCCGCGGCCGGCCAGCTCCAGCGGCAGCATGGTGTTTTCCAGGGCGGTCAGCGCCGGCAGCAGCTGGAAGGACTGGAAGACGAAGCCGAGCATGCGGCCGCGCAGTTCGGCCCGCGCATCCTCGTCGAGGCCCGCCAGATCCTCGCCGCCCAGCCGCACCGCGCCCGAGCTCGGCAGGTCGAGGCCGGCCATCAGCCCGAGCAGGGTCGACTTGCCGGAACCCGAGGCGCCGACGATGGCCACCGCCTCGCCGGCGGTCACGGCGAACGAAATCTCGTGCAGAATCGTCAGTCTGCCTTCGCCGCTGGGCACCACCTTGCCCAGTTGCGCCACGTCGATCACTGCATTGCTCATAGTCATATCCATGCTGAAGAAGCTCGTTTCCTGCCTGTTCCTTGCGATCTTACTTGCCTTGCCGGCAAAGGTGGCCATGGCGGCCGAAAAGCGCATTCTCGTCTATGGCGACAGCCTCTCGGCCGGCTTCGGCATCGCGGTGCGCGACAGCTGGCCCGCCCTGCTCGGACAGCGGCTGAAGGCACAGGGTTCCGCCTTCGTCGTGGCCAACGCCAGCATCAGCGGCGAGACCACGGCCGGCGGACGCACGCGCTTCGCCGCGGCGCTGTCGCAGTTCAAGCCCGGCGTCGTGATCCTGGCGCTGGGCGCCAACGACGGCCTGCGCGGCCTGCCGGTGCCGGCGATGAAGGAAAACCTGCAGGCGATGGCACGCCAGGCGAAGAAGGCCGGCGCGCGCGTGCTGCTGGTGGGCATGCGCCTGCCGCCGAACTACGGCCCGCAATACACGCGCGATTTCGATGCCGCCTACCGCGACGTCGCGAGGACAGAAAAGCTGGCGCTGCTGCCCTTCCTGCTCGAACCCGTGGCGCTTGACAGCACGGCCTTCCAGGCCGACGGCCTGCATCCCACCGCCGCCGCACAGGCGAAGATCCTCGACCACGTCTGGGGCGCGCTGAAACCCCTGATCGGCTGAGCCATGGCGGAAAGACTTCCACGCGGCATGGCCACCGTGGCCGAGGTCGCCGCATTCGACGCGATCATCGACGCCCGCGCGCCCGGCGAGTTCGCCGAGGACCACCTGCCGCGCGCGCTCAGCATGCCGGTGCTGAACGACGAGGAGCGGGCGCGGGTCGGCACCCTGTACAAGCAGGTTTCCGCCTTCGAAGCGAAGAAGCTCGGCGCCGCGCTGGTGTCGCGCAACGTCGCCGACCACATCGAGCGCCACCTGCTGGACAAGCCGAAGCACTGGCGGCCGCTGGTGTACTGCTGGCGCGGCGGCCAGCGCAGCGGCGCCTTCAGCCACATCCTGCGCGAGATCGGCTGGGACGCGCATCGCCTGCAGGGCGGCTACAAGGCCTGGCGGCGGCACGTCATCGAACAGCTGGCGCAGCTGCCGCAGGAATTCCGTTTCCGCGTCGTCAGCGGCGCCACCGGCAGCGGCAAGAGCCGGCTGCTCGAGGCCCTCGCCACACAGGGCGCCCAGGTGCTGCACCTGGAGCAGCTGGCGGCACACAAGGGCTCGGTGCTCGGCAACCTGCCCGACCAGGACCAGCCGGCACAGAAGGGTTTCGAATCGATGCTCTACGCCGAGCTGTCGCGGCTCGATCCGCAGCGGCCGGTGTTCGTCGAGGCCGAAAGCCGCAAGATCGGCCGCCTGCAGGTGCCGGAAACCCTGCTCGAGGCCATCCGCCGCGCCGACGTGCTGCGCATCGAGGCCAGCCTGCCGGCGCGGGTCGCCTTCCTCCTGCGCGATTACGACTACGCGGTCGCCGATCCGGACTGGCTGCTGGCGCGCCTGGCCAACCTCAAGGGCCTGCAAAGCAACGAAACGCTGGAGCGCTGGCAAACGCTGATCGCCGCCGGCGACCACCCGGCACTGGTCGAGCAGCTGCTGACCCAGCACTACGATCCGCTTTACGAGCGCTCGCAGACCCGCAACTACGCCTCCTTCGACGCCGCCGCGCGCTACGTCACCGACAGCCTCGACGATGCGGCGCTCGATTCGATCGCCGCGCGGATTCTCGCTACATCTGCTTGAACAGGTGGGCATAGCCGCGGCTGACCGCCACGGCTTCCGGGCGGTCGCGCAGCCTGAGGCTGACCCGCCCCAGCGCGTCGTGGCGCGCGGACACCACCTGGCGCAGGTTGACCAGCGTGCCGCGATGCACCTGCCAGAACCGGTCCGGATCGAGCTGCTCGGCCAGTTCCTTGATCGGCGTGCGTATCAGGAGCTCGGCATCGCGGGTGAATACCGCCGTGTACTTGTCGGCGGCCTGGAAGTAGCAGACCTCGTCCACGCCCACCAGGCGAACCTCGCTGCCGACCGAGGCGCGGACCCAGGCGAGGTGGGGCGCGGCCTTCGGCAGCAGCGCCTGCAGGCGCTGCAGCAGGTCCTCGGGCTGTGCCGCCGCCGGGGCGCGCCGCAGGCGCTCGACCGCCAGCGCGAGGCGATCGTCGGCCACCGGCTTCAGCAGGTAGTCGACGGCCTCGCGCTCGAAAGCCTGCACCGCGAATTCGTCGTAGGCCGTGACGAAGACGACGCGGCAGGCGGCACGGGGCGGCGTCGCCAGCCGCTGCGCGACTTCCAGCCCCGACAGGCCGGGCATGCGGATGTCGAGGAAGGCGACCTCCGGCTTCAGGCGCTCGATCATCTCCAGGGCTTCCAGGCCGTTGGCCGCCATGCCGGCGATCTCCAGTTCCGGCCAGACCCTGGCCAGGCGCGTCCGCAGGTGCTGCGCCAGCAGCGGCTCGTCGTCGGCAATCAGCGCTCTCATGCCCTGGCCGCCTGCGGCAGTTCGAGCGTCGCCGTGACGCCGGCGCCGACTCCCGAGCTCACGGCCATCCGCGCTTGCGGCCCGTAGAGCGCCGCCAGGCGCGCCCTGACGTTGGACAGACCGACGCCGTCGCCGGGGGTGTCGGCAAAGCCGACGCCGTCGTCGCTGACGACGATCCGCAGGGTACCGCCCTGCTCCGCCGCCGACACGCGCAGGCGGCCGCCGGCCAGCTTGGGCTCCAGCCCGTGGCGGATCGCGTTTTCGACCAGGGGCTGCAGCAGCATCGGCGGGAACTCGCGGTCAAGCAGCGCCGGCGGAATCTCGAAGGCGTAGTCCAGCCGCTCGCCCATGCGTATCTTCAACACGTCGAGATAGGCCGTCAGCAAAGCCACCTCGTCGCCCAGCGAACCGCGCTCGGCACGGGTCCGCTGCAGGCTGGAGCGCAGGTAGCGGATCAGGGCGTCGAGCAGGCGTCCGGCCAGCGCCGGATCGGCATCGATCAGCGCCGCCACATTGGCCAGCGAATTGAACAAA
>JALHNN010000055.1 GCA_022843505.1 Sulfuritalea sp. | reverse complement strand
GGCTGGCGATCGCCAGCGACATCAGCCTGGGCCAGCTGGCCTGCTGCCCGGAGCTGCCGCGCGTGGCGGCCGACGGCGAGGCCCTGCCTTTCGCCGCAGGCAGTTTCGACCGCGTGCTCTGCGGCCTGGGGCTGATGTTCTTTCCCGATGCCGAGGCGGCGCTGCGCGAAATGCGCCGCGTGCTGCGCCCGCAGGGCCGCCTTGCGCTCTCGGTCTGGGGCCCGGCCGAGGAGGTGCCGCTGGTCGAGTGCGCGCTGGCCTGCATGCGCCGCCTGCTACCTCCGCCCAAGGTAGCGCGGCCTTCGATCTTCCGTTTCGGCGATCCCGGGGAGCTGGATCGCCGTCTCGCCAGCGCCGACTTCCAGGCCGGCGCCATCCGGCCCTGCCGCTTCACGCTCGGGTTCGCCACCGCCGCCGACTATTGGCAGGCCTTCCTCGATCTCGCCGGCGGAGCAGCCGAGAGCCTGTCGCGCCTGGCACCGGAAAAACAGCAGGCGCTGGCCGCCGACGTGACCACGGAACTCGCTCCTTACGCCACGGCGGACGGCTATCGCCTGACCAACACCGTCCTCGTCGCGACGGCGGCCTGCGGGCAGAAGCCTTAACATAGCCCCCTCACCCGATCCCAGACCCCTGAAATGAATGTCCTGTTCGAAGAGGACGGCGCTTTTCGCGCCGGCTCCGTGCTGGCCGACAACACCACCTCGCTGCAGGTCGAACTGGCCTCGGGCAAGCGTGCCAAGGTCAAGGCCGCCAACGTCCTGCAGCGTTTCACCGCGCCCGCGCCCGGTGAACTGCTGGAGCGCGCCGAGACCGAGGCCGAGGGCATCGACGTCGATTTCCTCTGGGAGGTCTGCGGCGAAGCGGAGTTCGCCTTCGAGGAACTGGCGGCCGAGTACCACGGCGCAAAGCCGGACGCCGTGCAAACGGCCGCCGTGCTGCTGCGCCTGCATTCGGCGCCGATGTATTTCCATCGCAAGGGCCGCGGCCGCTTCCGCAAGGCGCCGCCGGAAATCCTGCAGGCGGCGCTGGCCGGCCTGGAAAAGAAGCGCCAGCAGGCGCTGGCCATCGAGGGCATGGCCGGCGAGCTCAGGGACGGCAGGCTGCCGCCCGAGTTCGCCCCCATCCTGCCGCAACTGATCTACAAGCCGGACCGCAACCGCGGGGAGACCAAGGCACTGGAAGCCGCCTGCGGCGAGACCGGCAAGTCGGCCGCGCGCCTGCTGTTCGACTGCGGGGCACTGGGCTCGACCCACGATTACCACCTCGGCCGTTTCCTCTTCGAGTACTTTCCGGAAGGCAAGGGCGGCACGGGCTTTCCTCCGTTCGCCGCGCCAGTCGCCCCCGGCGATTTGCCGCTCGCGGCAGCCCAAGCCTTCAGTATCGACGATGCGCATACCACCGAAATCGACGATGCCTTCTCGGTCGCGGCCAAGGCCAAGGGCGGCTGGCGCATCGGCATCCACATCGCCGCACCCGGACTCGGCTTTACACCGGACTCGGACCTCGGCCGCATCGCCCGCGAGCGGCTGTCCACGGTCTACATGCCGGGGCGCAAGATCACCATGCTGCCCGAGGACGTGGTCGAGCATTTCACACTGGCCGCCGGCCACGAGGTGCCCGCCATCTCGCTGTACCTCGACGTCGCCGCGGATTACCGCCTGCTGGGGCACGAGACCCGCATCGAGCGCGTGCCGGTGGCGGCCAACCTCCGCCATCACGACATCGAGCCCGTGTTCAATGCCGACACCCTGGCGCAGGGGCTGGGCGACTTCGCCTGGCGCGACGAACTCAAGCTGCTCTGGGAACTCGCCCAGGTGCTGGAGGCAGGGCGCGGCAAGCCCTCGGACAACGGCAACCGCAAGGACTACAACTTCATCGTCGACTGGACCGCCGACAGCGGCATCGCGGTCGAGCCCGGCAAGGGCCGCGTCCGCATCGAGGAACGCCCGCGTGGCAGCCCGCTCGACACCCTGGTCGCCGAGCTGATGATCACGGCCAACGCGACCTGGGGGGCGATGTTGCGCGATGCCGGCATCCCGGCGCTGTACCGCGTGCAGACCGCCGGCAAGGTGCGCATGAGCACCGTCGCCGCGGCCCACGAAGGGCTGGGCGTCGATTGCTACGCCTGGTCGTCTTCGCCGCTGCGGCGCTATTGCGACCTGCTCAACCAGTGGCAGCTGCTGGCCCTGCTGCGCGCGGAAAAGCCCTTCTTTCCGCCCAAGTCGGCGGACCTGCTGGCGGCCATGCGCGACTTCGAACTCAGTTACGCCGCCTATGCCGAGTTCCAGCGCGGCATGGAGCGCTACTGGTGCCTGCGCTGGCTGCTGCAGCAGGGCGCCGAGACCGTGGTCGGGCGCGTGCTGCGGGAGTCGCTGCTGCGGCTGGAGGCGATCCCCCTGGTCGCGCGTGTTCCCTCGCTGCCGGAAACCCCGCGCGGCGCGGCGGTGCGCCTGGGTATCGAGGGCATCGACCTGCTGGAGGCCGAGATCCGCCTGCGTTACCTCGACCTGGCCCCTGAATTGGCGGCCAATACCGGCTCTGATGAGGCCTTCGCCGACGAGGGTGAGGAAACACCCGGGGAGTAAAATTGGCAGGCTCATGCCACGCCTGCCCAGCCTGCCACGCCTTGCCCTGCCTGCATTGCCGGCACTGCCGATGCCGGGGTTCCTTGCCGCGATGGACCCGGCGCGGCGCAACCTGACGCTGGCCTTCGGCGTTTCCCTGCTGTTCCACGCCGTGCTGCTGGCGGTGCGTTTCACGCCGCCGGATTTCATGGACAAGGCGCGCGAGCGGGCGCTCGAAGTCATCCTGGTCAACAGCAAGAGCAAGGCCAAGCCCGACAAGGCCCAGGCCAAGGCGCAGACCAACCTCGACGGCGGCGGCAACACCGACGAGGACCGTCGCGCCAAGACGCCGCTGCCGCCCTCGGCCAACACGCGCGAAGGCAACGAACTGGTCGAGGCCCAGCGCCGTGTCGCGGAACTGGAGGCCCAGGCCCAGCAACAGATGACCCGCCTCAAGAGCGAGCGCGCGGTGAGCCTGGAGCGCGGCAAGCCCGAACCCAATCCCTCGGCCGAACCCTCGCGCAGCGGTCTCGACCTCGCCAGCAGCGCGATGGCCATCGCCCGCCTCGAAGGCCAGATCGCGCGCCAGATGGAGGAATACAACCAGCGCCCACGCAAGAAGTTCATCGGCGCCCGCGTCGAGGAATACCGCTACGCCCAGTACGTCGAGGACTGGCGGCAGAAGATCGAGCGCATCGGCAACCTCAACTACCCGGACGCCGCCAAGGGCCGGCTGTACGGCAGCCTGACACTCTCGGTGGTGATCAAGGCCAACGGCGACCTCAAGCAGGTCGATGTCATCCGCTCCTCGGGCCAGGTCCTGCTCGACGACGCTGCGCGCCGCATCGTGCGCATGTCGGCGCCCTTCGCCGCCTTCCCCGAATCCATCCGCCGCGACATCGACGAACTCGACATCACGCGCACCTGGACCTTCACCAATGCCGACCGCCTGCGAGCCGACTGAATGACAGATCGCTACTGCGTATTTAGCTCCGGCCGCTGCGCTGAACATTCGCTGCGCTCATGTTAGCCTGCACTGAAAACGGCTCGAAATGTCCTATACCCTGCCTTCGTTGAACCCACCGATCTGTTGGTCAACATGACCGACCGTTACGCCGTTTTTGGCAACCCGATCGGCCACAGCAAATCGCCGCGCATCCACGCCCTGTTCGCCGCCCAGACGCGACAGGACATGAGCTACGAGGCCATTCTTGCCGACAAGGACGGATTCGCCGCCGCCGTCGATGCCTTCCGCGCGATCAAGCACGGAACGGCCCGCGGCGCCAACGTCACCGTACCCTTCAAGGAGGAGGCCTTTCGCCTCGCGGCGCGGCGCACGCCCCGCGCCGAGGCCGCCGGCGCGGTAAACACCCTGAGTTTCGAGGCTGGCGAGATCCTCGGCGACAACACCGACGGCGCCGGCCTGCTGCGCGATCTCAAGCACAACCTCGGCTGCGATCCCGCCGGACGCCGCATCCTGCTGCTGGGCGCCGGCGGCGCCGCGCGCGGGGTGGTCCTGCCGCTGCTGCTGGAAGGCCCGGCGGACTTGCTGATCGCCAACCGTACCGAGGAAACCGCGGCGCGCCTGGCCCTCGAGTTCTCCCGCCTGCCCGGTTGCGCGGTCGGCATCAAGCCAGACGGCATCGGTTTCGGCGGCCTCGCCGGGCGCAGCTTCGATCTCGTCATCAACGCCACCTCGGCCGGCCTTTCCGGCGCCGTGCTGCCGCTGCCGACTTCCGTGTTCGCGCCACGCGGCATCGCCTACGAGATGGTCTATGGCCGCGAAACGCCTTTCATGACCCAGGCCCGCGGAGCCGGCGCGCGCGTCGCCGACGGCCTCGGCATGCTGGTCGAGCAGGCGGCGGAAGCCTTCTTCGTCTGGCGCGGAGTCCGGCCCGAGACGGCGCCGGTACTCGCCGCCCTGAAGGGCAACTGAAGCAATGCGTCCGGCACCACGCTGGCTCAAGTACGGGCTGGCTGCCCTGTTCGGCCTGCTGTTGGCCTGGCAGGGCTGGTACCTGGGCTGGGTGATCTGGTGGAAATGGGCCAACCCCGAGACCACGAGCTTCCAGAGTCAGCGCCTGGCGGAAGCGCGCCTGAAGAATCCCAAGGCCGAACTCAAGCGCCAATGGGTGCCCTACGCGAAGATCTCCATGCACCTCAAGCGCGCCGTCATTTCCGCCGAGGACGACAAGTTCGTCGACCACGAGGGCTTCGACTGGGAGGGGATGCAGAAGGCATTGGAAAAGAACCAGAAGCAGGGCAAGGTGGTCGCCGGCGGCTCGACCATTTCCCAGCAACTGGCGAAGAACCTGCTGCTGTCGCCGACCAAGTCCTTCCTGCGCAAGGGCGAGGAGGCCATCATTACGGTCTGGATCGAACTCCTGTGGGACAAGCGGCGCATCCTCGAGGTGTATCTCAACGTCGTCGAGTGGGGCGATGGCGTCTTCGGCGCCGAGGCGGCGGCGCGGCGCTACTTCGGCATCCCGGCGGCGCAGCTCGATGCGGCGCAGGCGGCGCGCCTGGCGGTGATGCTGCCCGCGCCGCGCCGCTACGAACGCAACCCGTATTCCGCCTACATGAACGGCCGCACCGAGCTGATCCTCGGCCGCATGGGTGGCGCGGAAGTACCATGACCGCCTAGAATAGTCGCCATGTCCGAAGTCCTCACCCCACCCGCCGAAGACGACGCCGAGGCGCGCAGCCGCGCCGAGGAGCGGGAGATCCTGCGCGAGGTCGAGGAGCTCGTTCGCCGCCAGGACTGGACTGCGCTGCGCGTGCGGCTGGAGCCGCTGGCGCCGGAATCCGTGGCGCGCATCCTCGACGCCCTGCCGCCGGACGAGAGCGTCCAGGTCTGGGAACTGCTCGACAAGGAGCAGGGCGAGGACGTGCTCGAGGAAATGTCCGACGCGCTTCAGGACTCGCTGGACGAAGAGCCCGACGACGCGCCCGCGGCCACGCCCGGCGATCTGCAGGGCACCCTGCAATCCAGCGAGGCGGCGCGCAAGCCGGTGATGATCAATGCCTTCGAACTGCAGAACGGCCGCCTGCGCCAGATCCAGGTGGACAGCAAGGAAGACCTCGCGGCCACGGCGCCGATCTGGGTCGACCTGCTCGCCCCTTCGAAGGAGGAGCGGCAGTGGGTCGAGGACATTTTCGGCCTTGAACTGCCCGACGCCGACGACCTGAAGGACCTCGAGGAATCGGCCCGTTTCTACATCGAGGACAGCGGCGACGTCCATATGCATTCCGACTTCCTGCTCGACAAGGAAGACGAATCGCGCAACGTGCCGGTGGCCTTCGTCCTGCACAACAACATCCTGTTCTCGATGCGCGACGAGGAACTGCCGGTGTTCCGCCTGCAGCGCCTGCGCGCGCGCATCCAGCCGGGCTATGTCACCGACGGCAAGGACGTGCTGCTCGACCTCTACGATGCCGACGTCGAGTACTCGGCGGATGCGCTGGAGGACATCTACGCCGAGCTGGAAAAGGTCAGCCGCACGGTGCTGACGCCGCAGGTCACCGACGATGAGGCCGCCGAGATCCTCTCCGACATCGCCAACGAGGAAGACCTCAACGGCCGCATCCGGCGCAACGTGCTGGACACTCGGCGCGCGCTCTCCTTCCTGATGCGCAGCCGGCTGATGACGACCGAGCAGCACGATGACGCGCGGCAGATCCTGCGCGACATCGATTCGCTGGACGGCCACACGTCCTTCCTCTTCGGCAAGATCAACTTCCTGATGGATGCCACGGTCGGCTTCATCAACATCAACCAGAACAAGCGCGTGTCCAAGCTGACCACCATCAGCGTGGTGTTCGTGCCGCTCAACATCATCGCCGGCATCGGCGGCATGAGCGAGTTCTCGATGATGACCCAGGGCATTCCCTGGCCCGTGGCCTACAGTGCCTTCATCGCCGCCATGGGCCTCTTCGGCTGGGGCACCTATGTCAGCCTGCGCTGGCTGGAAACGCGCAAGGCAAGGAAGCTCCTGGCCGCCAACCGCGCGCGGCGCGAAGCCTGAGCCAGCGACTTACTTCGTCACCAGCTTGAGGCCGAGGATGCCGGCCACGATCAGGCCGATGCAGACCAGGCGCGCCACCTCGCGCGATTCGTTGAAGAGGATCATGCCCAAAATCGCCGTGCCGACGGCGCCGACCCCGGTCCAGACGGCATAGGCCGTGCCCACCGGCAGGGTCTTCAGCGACCAGGCCAGCAGGATCACCGACGCCGCCATCGCCGCCAGTGTCCAGGCGCTGGGGATCAGGCGCGTGAACCCTTCGGTGTACTTGAGGCCGATGGCCCAGGCGATTTCGCACAGGCCGGCGACCAGCAGCACGGCCCAGGCGGCGGCGGAACTCAGAACCGGCATTGCGATCGCCGTGTCGCCAGCGCCAGCGCTATGCGTCCAGACACGGAACTCTCAGCCGCGCGCGAAAATCGCGTCGGCCGCCGCCACCGTGGCGGCGATGTCGGCGTCGCTGTGCGCGGCCGAGACGAAGCCGGCCTCGAAGGCCGAGGGCGCGAAATACACGCCGGCATCGAGCATGGCGTGGAAGAAGCGATTGAAGGCTTCCTTGTCCGATGCCATCACCTCGGCATACGAGGTCGGCGGCGTGGCGGCGAAATACACGCCGAACATGCCACCCACCGACTGGGCGCTGAACTTGACGCCGCGCTTCTGTGCCGCCGCGGCGAACCCATCGACCAGCGATTTCGTTCGCGCCGTCAGGGCTTCGTAGAAGCCTGGCACGGCAATCTTCTTCAGGGTCGCCAGGCCCGCCGCGACCGACAGCGGATTACCGGAAAGCGTGCCGGCCTGGTACACCGGCCCCAGCGGGGCGATCCTTTCCATAATCTCGCGCCGCCCGCCGAAAGCTCCCAGCGGCATGCCGCCGCCGACCACCTTGCCGAAGGTCGACAGGTCCGGTGTGATGCCGTAGAGGCCCTGCGCGGACCCGGGGCCGACGCGAAAGCCCGTCATCACCTCGTCGAATATCAGCACCGCGCCATGCTTGCTGCATAGCTCGCGCATCGCGGCGAGGAACTCGGGTTTGGGTGCGATCAGGTTCATGTTGCCGGCCACCGGCTCGACGATGACGCAGGCGATGGTCTTGCCGTGCCTGGCGAAGGCGTCTGTCAGGCCCTGGGCGTCGTTGTAGTCGAGCACCAGGGTGTGCTGGGCCAGATCCGCCGGCACCCCGGCCGAGGAGGGATTGCCGAAGGTCAGCAGTCCCGAACCGGCCTTGACCAGCAGGCTGTCGCCGTGGCCGTGGTAGCAGCCCTCGAACTTGACGATCACGTCGCGTCCGGTGAAGCCGCGCGCCAGCCGGATTGCGCTCATCGTCGCCTCGGTGCCGGAGGACACCAGGCGCACCATGTCCATGCTCGGCACGCGCTGCACCAGGAGTTCGGCGAGCTCGACCTCGCCTTCCGTCGGCGCACCGAAGGACAGTCCCTGCGCCGCCGCGGCCTGCACCGCCGCCACGGTATCCGGATCGGCGTGGCCGAGGATCAGCGGGCCCCAGGAGCCGACGTAGTCGAGGTAGGCCTTGCCGTCGGCATCCCAGAAGCGCGAGCCGGCGCCGCGAGTAAAGAAGCGCGGCGCGCCGCCGACGGAACGGAAGGCGCGGACGGGGGAATTGACGCCGCCAGGTATGGTCTTCTGGGCGCGGGAAAAAAGTTCTTCGTTGCGGGACATGGTCGGCTCGCCTTGCGGTTCAGATAGTGGCGGACGGACCGCCGGTGGTGGAGCGCCGCCTCACTTCGCGGCGGCGAAAAGATTCTGGTAGGCCTCGGCGCGCGCCTTGATGTCCATGGCATCGAACAGGTCGCTGACCACGGCCAGCATGTCGGCGCCGGCCTCGATCAGCTGCGGCGCGTTTTCCAGCGTGATGCCGCCGATGGCGTCCACCGGCAGGCCGAAGCGACGCGCCTGGTCGAGGATTTCCATCGGCGCGCTGGTGGTATCGGGCTTGGTGCGGGAGGGAAACATGCTGCCGAAGGCGACGTAGTCGGCGCCGGCTTTCGCTGCTTCTTCCGCCAGTCCAAGGTCGTCATAGCAGGAAACGCCGAGGATGCGCTTCGGTCCCAGCGCCTCGCGTGCCGCCAGCAGCGATCCGCCGGGGGCATCGCCGCGGCCGACATGGGCGCCGTCGGCGCCGATCTCCACGGCCAGCCAGACGTCGTCGTTGATGATCAGGCTGGCGCCGGCGCCGCGACAGATGCGCAGCATCTCGGCGGCCTGGGCGCGCCGCAAGGCACGCGGGGCCGACTTGTTGCGATACTGGACGAAGGGGGCGCCGCCGTCGAGCGCGGCTTTCACCAGCGCCGAAAGGCGCGGCAGCAGCATGTCGTCGAGCGTGACCGCGCACAGCCCCCTGAGCTTCACCGTTTCACCCCCGGTTGTCGGCATCTTTGGACGTTCAGCCATCCGCGGCATTCTCGTCGTCCTCCCGGGACCAGAATAGCCGATCCGGAATGAATTGTCCCATGCCGGGGCGATAGCCGGCGGCGAGCGTCCGCCAGGTATATTCCTGCGCCCCCCGGACCGCCTCGCTGAGGTCAATACCGCAGGCCAGGTGGGCGGCGATGGCCGAGGCCAGGGTACAGCCCGAGCCGTGATAGCTGCCGGAAAGTCGTTCCCAGCGATCGCTGCGGATCACGCCATGGCTGCCGTAGAGCGTGTTCACCACCTGGGGCGTGCCCTCGTGGGTACCGGTGACCAGGACGTGCTCGCAGCCGGCATCGATCAGGTCATGGGCGCAGTCCGCCAGGCTGGGCCCGCCTCGACCACCGCCCTCCTCGGCGCCGATTTGCTGCGACAAGCGCCGCGCTTCCAGGCTGTTGGGTGTGAGGATCGTGGTCTGCGGCAGCAGCAGGCCGATCATGGCCTCGATCATTTCTTCATCGGCAAACTGGTCGCCGCGGCCGGAGGCCAGCACGGGATCGAGGATCAGCGGCACATCGGGGTAGTCGGCGACCACTTCGGCTATGGCGGCAATCACCTCGACACTGCCCAGGAGGCCCAGTTTGAAGGCGGCTACCGGCATGTCCTCGAGCAGGGCGCGGGCCTGGTCGGCGACCCAGCCCGGATCGATGGGCAGCACGCCCTCGACGCCCGCGGTGTCCTGCACCGTGATGGCGGTCAGCACCGACAAGGGGTGGCAGCCCAGGCAGGCCAGGGTCAGGATGTCGGCCTGGATGCCCGCGCCACCGGTGGGATCGGAGGCGGCAAAGCTGAGCACGGCGGGCAGGGCGGGGCGGGAAGCGACGTTCGTTGGCATCGGGCGCGGAGGCGTTCCGCCTAGAGTGGCGGGATGGGGCGAATTTTAGCCGATGGCTCCGTTCCGGCCGGAAGCACCCCGCGCCAAACCCGCGCCGGCGACCGTGTGGCCAGGAGCCCCCGGGGCCGAGTGTGTCCGCGCCACCCGCCATGGCCCCGCCCCCGGCTGTCGTGCGCGAAATCCCCAACACCCCGGCAGTTCATGCACACGATCCGCGCAGGGAGTGCTTTGCAAAGGCAAAAATCTAAGTATGATTACAACTTGCAGCGATTAGCTGAAGAACATTGACAACTTGAGGCGGGGGAGCGAATGGCGGTTGCCATTGCGACAGGCGATGACAGCGGAACACCGATTCCATTTACATCTCCCGGTGCTCAACCGCGCAACCGGCATGGAGTAATGTGAGCGAGACACCCAAGCTCTCCGGCATCAAGGTGATGGTGATCGACGATTCGAACACCATCCGCAAGACCGCCGAGATATTTCTGCTGCAGGCCGGCGCCCAGGTAGTGCTTGCCGAAGACGGCTTCGATGCGCTGGCGAAGATCAACGATCACCAGCCGCAGGTCGTCTTCTGCGACATCCTGATGCCGCGCCTCGACGGCTACCAGACCTGCGCGCTGATCAAGAAGAACCCCAAGTTCGCTTCGACTCCCGTGATC
>JALHNN010000054.1 GCA_022843505.1 Sulfuritalea sp. | reverse complement strand
CAGCCAGAGCCAGGCCCTGGCGAGCTTCTGGGGTGCTCCCGAGGGCACCTCGATGGTATGCGAATTCACTATTGCTCCGCGAAAATAGGGCAAGTATACGGCAAGCTACCGGGCCCGAAGGGGTACACTATCGCCATCACCACGATTATTTTCCTGCGCCTGCCATGAAGCTGTTTTCCGCCCTGTTGCTCGGCCTCGCCCTGATCGTCAGCGGATGCTCCGAGCCGCGCAAGTTCGTATCCACCGACCTGTCGATGGTCGATTGGGGCAAGGACTTCAAGCTCACCGACCACAACGGCCAGCAGCGCACGCTCGCCGACTTCAAGGGCAAGGCGGTGGTACTGTTCTTCGGCTACACGCAATGTCCCGACGTCTGCCCGACCACGCTGTCTACCATGCGCGACGCCATGGCCCTGCTCGGTGACGATGCCAAACGCGTTCAGGTGCTGTTCGCCACCGTCGACCCGGCGCGCGACACGCAGGCCTTGCTCGCCCAATACGTGCCGAGTTTCCATCCGTCCTTCATCGGCCTGCGCGGCAGCGAGGAAATCATCGCCGCCACGGCCAAGGACTTCAAGGTCTTCTACCTCAAGCAGCCGGGCAAGACGCCCGACAGCTACAGCGTCGACCACTCCACCGGCAGCTATGCCTTCGACCCGCAGGGCAAGCTTCGCCTGCTGCTGCGCCACGGCGAAACGCCGGCCAACGTGGCCGCCGACCTCAAGCTGCTGCTCGCCGGAAAATAGCTTCCACGAAAGCCCGCCATGAAAAAACTGCTGCTCCTGCTGTCCTGCCTGACCCTGCCCATGACCCCCGCATCGGCCGCCGAACCGGCCAGGGCTCCAATCAATCTCGACATCGGCACGCCGACTGTGGCTGTCGTCAAGCATGCCCTGGCGCAGCGCACCTCGCGCCTGGTGCGCTTCTACGAAGCCGGCGAGATCGGCCTCGGCCAGGACGGCTTCATCTACCTGCGCGACAGCAGCAAGATGACGCTCGGCAAGCGCCAGATCGCGGATAAGCTGATCGACACCGAGAACCAGGAACGCAAGGCCCTGATCCAGGCCCTGGCCGACAGCAACGGCCGGCGCAATGACGAAGCCGAGGTCTGGGAACTGCAGCGCGCGCGCTGGCAGCAGCAATGGAAGTCCGGCTGGTGGCTGCGCGACGCGGCGGGCACATGGAGCCGCAAGCCCTGATCCGCTCAGGACCATCGCGAATCCCGGGCTAGCGATACTTCCTGAACACCGCCCGCGCATCGGCCTGGGCACGCTTCAGCGTGCATATCGACGGATCGTCATCGTGACCGCTGAAAAAGTCGTCGGCCTGCGCGCGCATCACGATGGCGATCGCCGCTTGGTCTTTGGCATCGAACAGTTCGGTGATCAGCGTCGCCACTTCGTCGAGGTGTTCTTCGTAGGTCACGCCGGCTTCTCCCGCTCGTCGTAGCTCGACAGGCTGACGCCGGCCGCGGCGAGGTGCTCGCGCAGGTAGCGGATGTCGTTGCGGCCCATGTCGCTGCCGTGGTGCGGATGATGCACGGTGAACTCGTGGCGATTGAGGACGACGCGAAAGCGGGCGCCGTGCGCGGATTCCACCGTGGCCCCCAGGTGGTGCAGCAGCGACTCCACCTCGCGCCAGTGGAGGTTGCCGCTGATCGGATCGTGGAAGATGGCCTGCAGGATGTTGCGGTGCTTGTGGCTCATGACCGTTGGCTCGGATGATCGCAATCCCGCAACGATACCCCAGCTTCGCGCCTCAGTGGCTGGTGCCTTCCGAGCGGTTGATCTTGTTGTAGAGGTTGTACTTGCCCACCGGCTTGTCCATCGGGATGCGCTTCACCTCCTTGAACGTGGCGGCGTCGAACACGATCAGCGCGCCGCCGTCGGCCTTGCGCTCCCACAGGCTGGCCAGCAGGTACTTGCCGTCGCGGGTGAATTCGACATGGGCCAGGGTCTTGCCGGGATTGGTCTTCACTTCGGCGACCTTCTCCAGCGTGCGCTTGTCGATCACCTGCAGCGTGTCCTTGGCCTTGGACATCATCGAATCGGTCCAGGCGTAGGACGTGTTCTCGTGGCTGCGCATGAAGAAGCCGGGGCCCAGGGTGGGGATGGTCTTGATCGTGCTCCAGTCCTTCATGTCGATCACCGTGATCAGCCCCTCCTTGAGGTTGGGCGTGGCCATCACCGTGCGTGCGGCACCGCCCGGCGGCGCATATTTCCAGGTGATGCCGGAGCCCAGGTGCGGCATGCCCGGCAGCTTGAGGTCGGCGATCTTCTTCCTCACGTCCAGATGCACCACCTGGCCCTTGCCAGCCTCGCGGCTGGAGCCCATGAGTTCCGAGTAATCCTGCGTAAAAAAGAAATCGTCGAGCGGTTCGGTGAGGAAGCTGCGGCGTGGATTGAGGTAGCCCGGAATGAAGCTGCCTTCCTTGTACTTGAAGTCGTGGATCATGCCGACCGGGATGTCGTCGGCCTTGGGGTTGTAGCTGATCTCCCAGACTTCGGGCACGTCCTTCAGCGCGGCGACGAAGCTCTGGCGCGGCGCGGCGTCATACACGGCCGAGACGCGCGAGCTTTCCTTGCGGTCCTTGTTCCACA
The DNA here is from genome assembly GCA_022843505.1 of Sulfuritalea sp. GTDB lineage: Bacteria > Pseudomonadota > Gammaproteobacteria > Burkholderiales > Rhodocyclaceae > Sulfuritalea. The sequence continues at coordinate 7,987 of JALHNN010000054.1, read as the reverse complement.
CCTCATGCACCTTGAGCAGATTGAGGTCGGCATCGAGCAGCACCAGGGTGTGCGGCAGGTAGTTGGCCACCGCCAGGACCTTGCCGTCGCCGGAGACGGCGACGTTGCGGGTGTTGATGCCGGCGCGGATCTCGGCCACCACCTTGAGGTTCCAGATGTCGAACTTGGTGATCCAGCCGTCGCGCGAGGCAAAGAAGACGTAGCGCCCGTCCGGCGTGAACTTCGGTCCGCCGTGCAGCGCGTAGCGGCTGGGGAAGCGGTGGATCGGCTCCAGCTTGTCGCCGTCGAGCACCGTCACATGGTGGTCGCCGGTCTCGACGACGATGAACAGATTCATCATGTCCACGCCCTTGAACACCTCGGCGGGCCGCGCCGGCAGGCTGCCGGACTCGAAGCTGACTACGCGCGACGCGCGGATATCGGCCTCGCTGAAAGTCGGCGCCGGCGACACGGCGGTATAGATGTAGTCGGCCAGGGCGGCGATCTCCTCCTTCGCCAATCGATCGGCAAAACCCAGCATCTGCGTCGCCGCGCGGCCTTCGGCAATCACCTTGAGCGCCTCGGGCTTGCGCAGGCGCGAAAGGCTTTCCGGCAGCAAGGCCGGGCCGGTCAGGCCCAACCGCCCGGGGCCGTGGCAGGCCGCGCAATGCTGCTGGTAGAGCGCCGGCGCGTCGGCCGCCGCAACGGCGCTTTGAACGCCCGGCACCGCCAGCAGAAACAGCAGGGCGGAAATCCGCAGCGATGGCTTCATGACTTGCTTCTCCCTTTGGTTGCGGCGCGCCGCCCGGTGGATGGCTCGCCGGCCGCTATCCTTTCCAGGGCGGCGAGGTCGCCGCGGAAATGGCTGCGGCCGCTGGCGCCCTGCCCCTTTTGCAGAATGCCGAGGCGGTTGAATTCAGAGGTCACACGGCTCACGGTCTCGAATGTAACGCCAAGTATGGCCGCCATATCCTCGCCGGGGAAACGCAGGATCCGGTCGTCGCGACCCGTGGCAAGCTTCAGCAGCAATCGCGCAAAGCGGGTGCGCACCGGCGTGTTGCCGCCGACGATCTGTGCCAGCCAATTCTGCGCCTCGGCCAGTGCCGCCTGCGAGCTTTCCATCAGTCGGCGTTGCAGCGCCGGGTGTCCGTCGATGAATCCATGGAAATACGGCATCGGAATACGGCAGGCACGCACCCGGTCGATGGCGATCGCCGAGTAGGCGTGACGGGGCCGGAATACGGATTCCAGCCCGGCGACGTCGCCCGCCTTGAGCACGCGCACGATACGCACCCCGCCGTCCGGCTCGAGATGCACCATCTTTACCGCGCCGATGCGCAGGCAATACACGGCATCGGCCGAGGAATCGAAGGCGAACAACTCGGCCCCGGGTTCGAAGTCGAAATCGTCGATCCCGGCATGAAAGCCGATCAGGCTTTCCAGGCTGACCTCGCTGCACACCATCTCGCGCCGCAGCGCACAGGCATTGCAATTGCTGCGGCCCTGGCAGCGTACTTGCGGTGGAGTCTTGACCATGGAGGAAATGCAATGATGAATTGGCCAGGCCAAGACCGCACAAAGTCTTGCGCCGCGTCGATTCGGTGCCGGCGTGTCCTGTCCTGTCGTGGCTGCACATTTTATCAGTCACCGTCGCAACCCGGACGGGCTATTCAGGCGAGCCCGATTTCCTCGTCGCTCAGGTAGCAACCCGGGTCTTCGGCCCAGGCGTCGCCCGTCAGTTGCTGGGCGCGCACCCGCGTGTTGCCACCGCAGATGTCGAAATGGGCGCAGGCCCCGCAGCGCCCGCCCACCTTACGCGGCCGGGCCTTGAGCCCCGCCATCAGCGGGTCGGAAACATCATTCCAGATGTCGGCGAAGGCGCGCTCGCGCACGTCGCCCAAGCTGTAATGCCACCACATGGTGTCGGGATGCACCTTGCCGAGGTTGTCGATGTTGGCGACGTTCACGCCACTGGAATTGCCGCCCCACTGCCGCAATTTGGCGCGAATGTGCTCGACCCTGTCCGGAAAGCGGCGTTGCAGCCAGTACAGCAGGTACACGCCGTCGGCATCGTTGTTGCCGGTGGTGAATTCCTTCTGCAGGCCGCGCTGCTGATATTCCCAGCAGGTGTCGAACAGCAGGTCCATGGCATTGCGCGTCATCTGGTACAGGGCATCGTCCTTGCGGTTCTTGTTGCCGCGCCCGGCGTAGTTGAGGTGCGAGAAATAGAAACGGTCGATGCCCTCGTCCTCGACCAGCTTCAGGAGGCCCGGCAGGTCCTGGTGGTTGTCCTGGGTCATGGTGTAGCGCACGCCGACCTTGAGCCCGGCATCGCGGCAGAGGCGGATGCCGGCCAGCGACTTGTCGAAGGCGCCCTGCATGCGACGGAACTTGTCATGCGTCGCGCCCAGGCCGTCGAGGCTGACGCCGACGTAGTCGTAGCCGACGACCCTGATCTTCTCGCACATCACCGCGTCGATCAGTGTGCCGTTGGAGGACAGCGCGGTGAAGAAGCCCATGGACTTGGCGCGCGCCGAGATCTCGAAGATGTCCGGCCGCAGCAGCGGCTCGCCGCCGGAGAGGATCAAGGCCGGGACGCGGAAGGCCTTCAACTGGTCCATCACGGCGTAGACCTCGGCGGTGGAGAGCTCGCCGGCAAAGTCCTTGTCCGCCGAAATCGAATAGCAGTGCTTGCAGGTCAGGTTGCAGCGCCGGATCAGGTTCCAGATCACCACCGGACCGGGCGGCTTGCGTACGGACCCGAGCGCCGTCGGCGCGGCGATTTCCTGCATGAACTGGGAGATGCGGAACATGCGCTCAGTCTAAGGCCGACTGCGGCGGCGGCGCCTTGACAGCTGTCAAGCGCCGCCGGAACCCCGTTTCATCGACCGGCCCGGATCGGCTCGCAGGCCGTGCCCGGCGTTTCCAGGCTGGCCAGATAGGCGGCGATGCTCTGCAGCTTGTCGTTGCCGTGCTTCCTGATGATCTTGACCATGTCGGGATCGGCCGCCTTTCGGTAGCCGTCGCGGATGTCCTGCATCTGGCGCACCAGGTAGCGGAAGTGCTGGCCCGCCAGCACGGGATAGCCTTTGGCCTTGTCGCCCTGGCCGGTGTCGCGGTGGCAGTCGGCGCAATCCCTGGCGAACAGCTGCCGGCCTTCGCTGATGCGCGCATCGGCATCGGACAGGCCATAGCGGCCATTGCCCGGCGGATTGCACAGCGACTCGATGTAGGCAGCGACGTCGGCGATGTCGCGCGGGTCGCGCAGTTCCCTGACGAAGCCGTGCATGGTCGGAACTACGCGCACATCACCGCGGATGTCGGTGATCTGCTTGATCAGCACGGTGGCGTGCTGCCCGGCAAGCTTGGGCGTGCTGCCGTCGCGCTTGCCCAGGCCCGAGGGCTGGTGGCAGGCGCTGCACACCGCGTAGGCCCCCTTGCCGCGACCGGCGTCACCGGCCTCGGCCAGGGCCAGGGCACGCTCGGCTTCGACGGCCGCCGGCCCGCCGGGCGCCACGGCGGAATGCGTCGGATGCCGGGTGTCGTCATGGGCGCAACCGGCGATCAGGAGCAGGACGGCAAGGATCAGGAAATTCGGGGTGGTGGACACGCGCTTCTCCGCACAGGATTGCTACAGCCCCGCAATGGTCGCATATCGGAAGCTGTTTTTGGTCAAGGATGCGGCCAAGCAGCCCGATTCCCGCAGGCAGCCGCCTCAGGTCTGCTTGCTCCAAGACAGGACGAGAAGAACGGCGAGCAGCAGACCATGCAGACTGGCCGAAAGGATGGTCAGCTTGAGTGCGGGCGTCAATGCCGTGGGATTTCCGGCATGTTCCCACAGCAGGCGCAGCGCGCCGACGCTGGCCAGAGCCGGCACCAGCGAGACGAGGGCGAGCAGCGGCAGCTGGCCGGCCATGACCATCAGCAGCGGCCAGCCGTAGGCCAGCGCGGTGATCAGCACGTAGCCCCAGCGCGCGCGCGCCACGCCGAGCCGCACCACCAGGGTGTGCTTGCCGGCGCCGGCATCGGCCTTCACATCGGGGAACTGGTTGATGTAAAGCACGTTGGCGACCAGCAGCGCGAAACCCAGGCCGGCGGCTACCGGCGCGAAGGCAAAGCCTCGTCGCTGCACGAAATCGCTGCCGACCACCACCAGCAGCCAGCCGGCGGTGATGGCGAACTCGCCGAGGCCCCGGCTTTGCAGCTTGAGCGGCGGCGCAGAGTAGGCCCAGCCGACGACCAGCCCGGCCAGGCCGATGAGGATCAGGCCGGGATCGCTCACCGCCGTCAGCCACAGTCCGGCCGGCACCACGGCGGCCAGCAGGGCATAGCCGAAGATGCCGGTGGTGCGCAGGCTCAGCACGCCGTTCTGGATGAAGCGGCTGCCGCCGGTAAAGGGATACTGCCGCTCGCCATTGGCCGCGTCGCAGCCGGAAATGGCGTCGTAGTAGTCGTTGATCACGTTGGCGCCGGCGTGGGCCACCAGGGCGAAGAACAGCGTCGCGGTGGACAGTGCCGGGGCGACGCCGATGCCGGCGTGCGCCGCGGTGGCCAGCCCCAGCAGGCAGCCGATGAAGGTGACGGAGAGAAAGGCCGGGCGCGTCGCCGCGAAGTAGCGCAGCAGCGGGTTGGGCATCAACTCGAGCGTAGGCTCCGTTGGCTTGGGCATGTCGATTCCTTCTGGCCACTCAGACGTTCGACGCCGGATGTTAAATCAGCCAGCGATGCGCAAGCCGGTCTTCTTGAGTATCGCGGTGCTGCAGAGGATGTCGAGGGACCCTATGGGTCGATCGCACAAGGCTTGCCGAGTTGCTCCTTGCCGAGCCAGCCGCTGGTCCCTTCGAGAACAAGCCCGAGGCTCGCCGCTAGTCAAACCTGAGGACATCCTGCCTTGTCCGGCGCGACATCGGCCGCGCAAATCCCCTTCATTTGCGCGAGGAGTCCCGCAGGACGTCAGTCTTCTTCACCAGTTCGAGCACCGAGCGAACTTCCATTTTCTGGAAAACTGCGGCGCGGTGGGTCTTCACGGTATTGATCGACACGCCGAGCCGGCTGGCGATTTCGCTGTTCTTGGCACCGCTGACCGCCAGCCAGAAAACGTCACGTTGGGCCGGCGACAGCGATTCGAAACGTCCGCGGATTTCCAGTCTTTTCCTGTCCTGTGTCTGGGTCGCGGCTGCGGACGGCTTCTTTCCCGTCGGCCGGTTGTGAAACACATGCTCGTCCAGGATGGCCACCAGTTCACCGTCGAAGTCGATCTCACTGTTCTTGCGGCGGACCAGTTGGCTGGCCAACTTGGCATCGAATCTGAGGCTGTGATCGCCGACCCATCCCCTGACGGTACTCGCCAGCTGTGCGGCGAGCGCCTGCGGGCACTCCTTGCCGATCTGCTGCGAAATCCGCTTCAGTTGCCTCTCGATGTTGTTGTGGGCAGACATGTGTCCCTTGACGTGGGCGATGCAGCTTGCGGTCCGGGGCAGCAGTTCCATCATGCGCTCTTCGTAGGTCGCATGGCCGACGAGGAAGGCCCGCAGTTCGCCGGTGATCGACGCGAGTGTCGAATTGCAGCGCTGGCGTTTCGGACCTTCGCATTGTTCGCACGAAGCATTCGGATCGGCGGCGACTTCAACGCAGAAGCGCGCCAGTTCCTCCACCATGCCCTCGAGGATCCGATGCTGCCGGTCGATCTCGGCGTGACCGGTGAGTGTGATGCCCATGCGAACGTATGACGCGTGAAGAAAGGAATCCAGTATAAGTACTGGCCACACCAATGCCATCACCCCGCGGGGTGATGACTCGCTGCTGACCGCCCGGTAAAGTAAGCAACTTTCTGGGCATATGGGTATGGACCGAGAGCAATGAGCTACGAACTTGCCTGGGAGCCGCTCGGCGTCATGCTCAGCTTTTCGGGCCGGATTTCCTTCGACGACATCCACAACGCCACCGTCGATTATCAGGGCGATTCCCGCTTTGACCACATTCGCTACGTAATCGCCGATCTTTCGCGCATCAGCGGCTGCGATGTCGCGTCGACCGACATGGATTACCTCTGGGCAATTGATCGAGCGGCGAAGATCTCCAACCCGCGGATCAGGCAAGCCGTCATTGCCGCCCAGCCGGAGGTCATCGCTCTGGTGACGCATTACAAGACACAGGGGACTTGCGCGTTCCCCACCGAAGTGTTTACCAGCCTCGACGACGCCAGGTGCTGGCTTGGCATCGGGGAAGCCGGCTGGAACCGACCGCAGACCGACCTCAGCCGAGAATCCGAAGCCCGGTCTTCTTGAGTATCGCCGTGCTGTAGAGGATGTCGTGACCGCGGCAGGCATCGCCCAGCAGGGCGGCGATCTCGGCGACGCGTGCCGCCACCTCGTCGCGGCTGTGCGAATGCACCATGGCGAAAAGGTTGTAGGGCCAGTCGGGCAGCCGGCGCGGGCGGCGGTAGCAGTGGGTGACGAAGTCCAGGGCGCCGACCTTCGCCCCCAGTTCGTCGATGCGCTCGTCGGCGACGTCCCAGACCGACATGCCATTGGCGGTGTAGCCGATGGCGTAGTGGTTGGGCACCGCGCCGATGCGGCGGATCACTCCGGTTTCCACCATGCGCCGCAGGCGCGTGATGACCTCGTCGCCCGCAACGCCGAGCTCCGCCCCGATGGCATCGTAGGGACGGGAGACGCGCGGCAGTCCGCCCTGGGTGGCGACGATCAGCCGGCGGTCGAGGGCGTCGAGTTCGGGTTTCGCCACGGCTTCAGGCATGGAGCTTCATCTCCACGAAGTACTCCCTTTCCTTGGGAAACGGAAACACCGGCAGCCCGGTCGCGGCCTCGATCGCCGCCACGGCATCGGCGATGCCTGCGGGCGTCGCCGTGGCGAGCACGAACCACATGTTCAGCGCGTGCTCGCGGCGGTAGTTGTGGGCGACTTCAGGGAAGGCATTGACCAGCGCCGCGATGCGGTCGAAATCCGCCTCCGGCACCTTCATCGCCGCCAGCACGAAGGCACCACCGGCGCGCTCGATCTGGAACATCGGGCCGAAGCGCGTGAGAACCTTGCGTTCAAGCATGGCATCGAGGCGTTGCAGCAGTTCCGCCTCGTCCAGCCCAAGGCGCGCGGCAACCTCGCGATAGGGCTCGGCCACCAGCGGAAAGTCGCCCTGCAGGAAGTTGATGATGCGGCGATCGACTTCGTCCGGCGCCGCCGCGACGATTTCAGGCATGGGCTTCGACTCGGCGCCGGGCCACGCTGTCGTCGAAATAGCGCGCACCGCACTGCTTGAAGCGGCGGGTCGAGAACAGCACCGTCGGCGCCTGCCCGGCGATCGCCGCGAGGCGTGCGATCACCGGCTGGGCCTCGTCGCGCGAGCGGCCATGGACCATGCAGTAGAGGTTGTAGGGCCAGTCGGGCAGGCAGCGCCGGCGGCGATAACAGAGCGTGACGCCGGGCTCGGCGGCGAGCCGCGCGCCGATGGCATCGACCGCGCCGTCGGCGAGATCGAACACCACCATGGCATTGGCGCGATAACCCAGCTCATGGTGGCGCACCACGACGCCGAAGCGCTTGATCATGCCCTCCTCGATCATCGTGCCGATGCGGGCCAGGACTTCGTCCTCCGGCATGTAGAGGGTTTCGCCGAGATGGCGGAAGGGGCGCGGCATGAGTTCGAGACCGGGCTGCAGCGCAGCGATCAGGCGCCGCTCCTCGGCGTCGGGCAGGCGCGTGGCGCCGGCGGCGGCCGCCGCCGGCGCCTTGTGGCCGGAGGCGAGGTCGAAGCCGAGGTCGATGTGGAATTCGTTCTCCAGCGGCAGGGCGATCACCGGGCACCCGGTATCGCGCTCTATGCCCGCCAGCACCGCGTCGAGCGCGGCCGGGTCGGCAGCGGTGGCGACGAACCAGAGGTTGTAGCGATGCTCGCGCTGGTAGTTGTGGTTGACCTCCGGCCGGGCGCTGACCAGCCCCGCGATTTGTTCCAGCCGCTCGGGCGGCGCGGCAAGCGCGGCCAGCGTCGAGG
>JALHNN010000053.1 GCA_022843505.1 Sulfuritalea sp. | reverse complement strand
GGAGGCGCTGCGCGGCGAAGGCGGCCTGCTGCGCCTGCCCGACGGCACGCGCTTCATGCCCAAGCACGACGAGCGCGCCGAACTCGCGCCGCGCGACATCGTCGCCCGCGCCATCGACCACGAGATGAAGCGCCACGGCCTCGACTGCGTCTTCCTCGACATGACGCACAAGCCTGCGGAATTCCTCGCCGAGCACTTCCCGACCATCCTGGCGCGGTGCCGCGAACTCGGCATCGACATCACGCAGCAGCCGATTCCGGTGGTGCCGGCCGCGCACTACACCTGCGGCGGCGTGGTCACCGACCTGGCGGCGCGGACCGACCTCCCCGGCCTGTATGCGATCGGCGAAACCGCCTTCACCGGCCTGCACGGCGCCAACCGCCTGGCCTCGAACTCGCTGCTGGAATGCGTGGTGTTCTCCGCGGCGGCGGCCACGGACATCCTCGCCGCCGAAATCGCGCCCCTGCCCCACCTGCCGCAATGGGACGAAAGCCGCGTGCGCGATCCCGACGAGGAAATCGTCATTTCCCACAACTGGGCCGAACTGCGCCGCTTCATGTGGGATTACGTCGGCATCGTACGCACCAACAAGCGCCTGGAGCGGGCGCTGCACCGCATCCACCTGCTGCAGCGCGAGATCGACGAGTACTACGCCCACTATCGGGTCGGCAACGACCTGATCGAGCTGCGCAACCTGGTGCTGACCGCGCACCTGATCGTCAAGAGCGCGCAGTTCCGCCACGAAAGCCGCGGCCTGCACTTCAGCCAGGACTACCCCGAAACCCTGCCGCGCGCGCTGGAGACGGTGCTCCACCCGCGTCTGCCCTGAGGGCGCTCAGGCCGGCTGGCTCGTCGCGGCGCGCCAGCGCAACCAGAGGCGCAGTTCGCGGGCATCTTCGCCGGACAGGCTGTCGCCGGCCAGCGTCATGGCCTTGAGTTGCCTCTGCTGGCGGTAGAGGAGGACGATCAGCCCGGCGAGGACTACGGTGTGGGGATGCACCCTGGCCTCCGTCGCCGTACCGTCAGCGCCGACTTTCTCGAAATGACCGTCGCCATGCAGGATCAGGCTCGCCGGAAGCCGGGCATTGCGTACGCGCGCGATCGAGTAACCCACGGCCCCCAGCAGCAGGGCCGCGATCCAGCCCGGGAGGGGACTCAGCAACACCGAGCCGGCGGCAAGCAGATGGGCCACAAGCTGGATGGCCAGCAGGCGGCGCGACGTTCTCAGGTGGATGGTCAGCGGCGCGGCAAGCTGCATCGCCCGCGCCGCCTTTTCAGAAGCGGCGGAAAACCAGCGTGCCGTTGGTGCCGCCGAAGCCGAAGTTGTTCTTCAGCGCGACGTCGATCTTCATCGCCCGCGCGGTATTGGCGCAGTAGTCCAGGTCGCACTCGGGATCCTGGTTGAAGATGTTGATGGTCGGCGGCGACACCTGGTGATGCACGGCAAGCACCGTGAATACCGACTCCAGGCCGCCTGCGCCGCCCAGCAGGTGGCCGGTCATCGACTTGGTGGAATTCACCACGGTCTTTTTCGCCGCATCGACGCCCAGGGCCAGCTTGATGGCCTCGGTCTCGTTCTTGTCGCCCAGCGGCGTCGACGTGCCATGGGCATTGACGTAGTTCACCTGGTCGACGTTGGCGCCGGCGTTCTTCAGCGCGCTGACCATGCTGCGGCGCGGACCGTCGGTATCGGGCGCCGTCATGTGGAAAGCGTCGCCGCTCATGCCGAAACCAGCGAGCTCGGCGTAAATCTTCGCCCCGCGCGCCCTGGCGTGCTCGTATTCCTCGATCACCAGCACGCCCGCGCCTTCGCCCATGACGAAGCCGTCGCGATCCTTGTCCCAGGGGCGGGACGCGGTGGCCGGATCGTCGTTGCGCGTGGACAGTGCCTGGGCCGAGGCGAAACCGCCGATGGCCAGCGGCGAGATCGTGGCTTCGGCGCCGCCGCAGATCATCACGTCGGCGTCGCCGTACTCGATCATGCGCGCCGACAGGCCGATCGCATGCAGGCCCGTGGTGCAGGCCGTGACCACGGCGATGTTGGGCCCCTTGAGGCCGAACATGATCGACAGGTTGCCCGAGATCATGTTGCTGATCGTGCCCGGAATGAAGAAGGGCGAAATTTTGCGCGGGCCTCCGGCGAGGAAATCGTTGTGGGTCTCCTCGATCAGCGGCAGGCCGCCGATGCCGGAGCCGATGTTGACGCCGATGCGCTCGGCGTCCGCCTGCGGCGCCTCGAGCCCGGCATCGCGCAGGGCCTGGATGCCGGCCGCCATGCCGTAATGGATGAAGGTATCCATGCGGCGGGCTTCCTTGGCCGACAGGTAGGCGGTGACGTCGAAGTTCTTCACTTCGCCGGCGATCTGCGCCTTGAAGGGCGCGGGATCGAAGCGGGTGATGCGACCGATGCCGCTACGCCCGGCGGTGAGGTTTTCCCAGGCTTCGGCTACCGTATTGCCGACCGGGGAAATCACCCCCAGGCCGGTCACCACCACGCGGCGTCGCGACACGATCTGCTCCGGATACGAGGACGGAAACTACTTCTTGACGTTGGCGTTGACGTAGTCGATCGCCTGCTGCACGGTGGTGATCTTCTCGGCGTCCTCGTCGGGAATCTCGCACTCGAACTCTTCTTCCAGCGCCATGACCAGCTCGACCGTGTCGAGCGAGTCGGCACCGAGGTCATCGACAAAGCTGGATTCGTTCTTGATGTCGGCCTCGTTGACGCCCAGTTGCTCGGCGACGATCTTCTTGACGCGTTGTTCGATGTTCTCCATTTGCTACTCCTTCCCTTGATTGTTCGGCTGGAAAAAAACCCGACTATTTTACCATTCCCTGGGCACCGTCCGCCCCTCCGGGCCGGACTTAAAACGCAGCCCCTGCCCCGCCGACATCAGGCCATGTACATGCCGCCATTGACATTCAGCGTGGTGCCCGTGATGTAGCCGGCGCGCGGCGACGCGAGGAAGGCGACGCTGGCGGCGATCTCCTCCGGCTGGCCCAGCCGGCCCAGCGGAATCCTGCCCAGCAGGGCATCGCGCTGGGCGTCCGGCAGGGCGCGGGTCATGTCGGTGTCGATGAAGCCGGGCGCCACGCAGTTCACGGTGATGTTGCGGCTGCCGAGCTCCTGCGCCAGGGCCCGGCTCATGCCCGCGACCCCGGCCTTGGCCGCGGCGTAGTTGGCCTGGCCCGGATTTCCCGCCTCGCCCACCACCGAAGTGATGTTGATGATGCGGCCGAAGCGCGCCTTCATCATGCCGCGCATGACCAGTTTGGAGAGGCGGAACACGGCCTTGAGGTTCGTCTCGATCACCGTGTCCCACTCCTCGTCCTTCATGCGCATGGCGAGGTTGTCGCGCGTGATGCCGGCATTGTTGACCAGCACGGAAACGGGTCCGTATTTCTTTTCGATTTCGCCGACCAAGGTTTCACAGGCCGCCGCCTCGGTGACGTTGGCGGCCGCTCCCCAGCCGGAGATCCCTGCGGCATCGAATGCCTTCTGGATCTCGGCGGCGCCGGCTTCCGTCGTCGCCGTGCCGACCACGGTGGCCCCCTGGGCGCCGAGTTCCATGGCAATCGCACGGCCGAGGCCGCGCGACGCACCGGTAACGAGGGCGATCTGCCCCTTCAGTTCAGCCATCTCACGCTCCTCTTACGGCAGCCAGCGCCGCATCGACGCCAGCCAGGTAATTCATCGGGCCACCGCCCAGGCCATCGACGCAGCGCTTCACCAGGCCCGCCAGCACCTTGCCGGGACCACACTCGAAGACATGGGTCACTCCTGCCGCATGCATGGCCTGCATGGTCTCGACCCAGCGCACCGGCGAAGCCGCCTGGCGCACCAGCGCATCGCGGATGGCGTCCGGCGCTGCCAGCTGGGCGACGTCGACGTTATTCACCACGGGGATCTGCGGCGCCATGAACTGCAGCTGCGCCAGCGGCGCCCTGAGCGCGTCGGCCGCCGGTTGCATGAGGGCGCAATGGAAAGGGGCCGAAACCGGCAGCATCAGGGCACGCTTGGCGCCGCGGGCCTTGACGGCCTCCGCCGCGCGTTCGACGGCCGCCTTGTGGCCGGCGATCACGGTCTGTTTCGGTTCATTGAAATTCACCGCCTGCACCACCTGCCCTTGCGCCGCTTCGGCACAGGCAGCAACCACGGCATCGGCCTCGAGGCCCATGACCGCGGCCATGGCGCCCTCGCCGGCCGGCACCGCCGCCTGCATGGCCTTGGCGCGCAGTTCGACCAGCGGCACGGCATCCTTGAGCCGGAGCACGCCGGCCGCCACCAGCGCCGAGTATTCACCGAGGCTGTGGCCGGCCACCATGGCCGGCACGGGACCGCCCTTTTCCAGCCAGAAGCGATACACGGCGATCCCTGCCGTCAGCATCAGGGGCTGGGTATTCACCGTCTGGCTCAGCGCCTCGGCGGGACCGTCGGCCACCAGTTGCCAGAGGTCCCGCCCCAGCGCGGCCGAGGCTTCATCGAAGGTGGCGCGGATCACCGGGGCATCGCCGTAGGCGGCCATCATGCCGACGGACTGCGAGCCTTGACCAGGAAAGACGAGTGCAAACTTCATTTCGTTCCTTTCACGAGTCTTCAGTGAAGGCTAATGCCCGCGCCTGCGGGCGTTATGCCGGAACTAAACACGAGTGCGAATTTCATGATTGTGTGATTTTCAGCTTGCGAAGTTTCGACTTGATGAATGCCGATCAGTACTTGAGCAGGGCAGCGCCCCAGGTGAAGCCGCCGCCCACGCCTTCGAGCAGGAGGTGCTGGCCGCGCGTGATGCGGCCGTCGCGCACGGCCTCGTCGAAGGCCAGCGGGATCGAGGCGGCCGAGGTGTTGCCGTGCTGCGAGACCGTGACGATGCAGTTCTCCGGCGCCAGGTGCAGCTTCTTCGCCGTCGATTGCAGGATGCGCACGTTGGCCTGGTGCGGGATCAGCCAATCGACCTGTGCCGTCGTCATGCCGGCGGCGGCAAGCACTTCATGGGCGACATCGGCGAGCACACGCACGGCGAACTTGAACACGGCCTGGCCGTCCATGCGCAGGAAGGGATCGCCGATCACCCCGCCGCCGCAGACCTGCCCCGGCACGGACAGGATGCCGTGGTGGCTGCCGTCGGCATGGAAGGCGCTGGCGAGGATTCCGGGCTCGGCGGCCGCCTCGAGCACCACGGCACCCGCGCCGTCGCCGAACAGCACGCAGGTGCCGCGATCCGTCCAGTCGAGGATGCGCGAGAACACCTCGGCGCCGACCACCAGGGCGCGCTTGTGCGAGCCGGAGCGGATGAATTTCTCGGCGATGGTCATGGCGTACACAAAGCCGCTGCACACCGCCTGCACGTCGAAGGCCGCCGCGCCGTTGCTGTTGCCCAGCTTGTGCTGCAGCAGCGCGGCGGTGCTGGGAAAGACGAAATCCGGCGTCGAGGTGGCGACGATGATCAGGTCGAGGTCGTTGGCCTCGCAGCCCGCGGCCTGCAGGGCGCGACGGCTGGCCTCCAGCGCAAGGTCGCTGCTGGCGACGCCGGGCGCGGCCAGATGGCGGGCGCGGATGCCGGTGCGCTCGACGATCCAGTCGTCTGAGGAATCGAGCTGGTAGCGCGCGATCAATTCGGCGTTGCCTATCGCCTGCCCGGGCAGGTAGCTGCCGGTGCCGCTGACGCGGGTATGGATCATCTCGCTCCGGTCCTCAATCGCAAAGAGTCGGCGCTGGCGCCACGGCGGCCATGCGTGCGGCGATGGTCTCCGGCAGGTGCTGGCGCGCTTCCTCGGCGGCCTTTTCCAGGGCGTGCCAGAAGGCAAACTGGTCGGCCGAACCGTGGCTCTTGACCACGATGCCCTTGAGGCCGAGCAGGCTGGCGCCGTTGTAGCGGCGCGGATCGAAGCGCTGGCGAAAAGCCTTGAGCACCGGCATCGCCGCCAGCGCCGCGAGCTTGGTGAAGATGTTGCGGCCGAACTCCTGTTTCAGCGCGCCGCCGATCATGTGCGCCAGTCCCTCGGAGGCCTTGAGCGTGATGTTGCCGACAAAACCGTCGCAGACCACGACGTCGGCCTTGCCCTTGAAGATGTCGTCGCCCTCGACGTTGCCGACGAAGTTGAGGTCGGTGGCGCGCAGCAACTCGGCGGCGCGCTTGACCACCTCGTTGCCCTTGATTTCTTCCTCGCCGATGTTGAGCAGGCCTACCGAGGGCCGCTCCTTGTGTTCCAGCGCGGACACCAGCGCCGAGCCCATGATGCCGAACTGCAGCAGGTGCTCCGGGCTGCAATCGACGTTGGCGCCGAGGTCGAGCACGTAGGTGCTGCCGCGCTGGGAGGGCAGGATGGAACAGATCGCCGGACGGTCGATGCCGGGCAGGGTCTTGAGCACGAAGCGGGAAATCGCCATCAGGGCGCCGGTGTTGCCGGCGGACACCGCGGCGCCGGCCTTGCCCTCCTTGACCAGGTCGATGGCGACCCGCATCGAGGAATCCTTCTTGCCGCGCATGGCGCTGGCCACGGCCTCGTCCATATCGACGACTTCGGAGGCGTGATGCAGCGACAGGCGCTGCTTCAGGCCTCCGGCGGAAAGCGCGGCGAGCCGCGGACCAAGAACCTCTTCGCGCCCGACCAGGATGGCCGAACAGTCCGCGTCATGGCGCAGGAACTCGAGCACGGCAGGCAGCGTGACCGAGGGACCGTGGTCGCCGCCCATGCAATCCACCGCGAGGGTGATCGCCATCGTCGAAGTCTGTGTGCCGAAGCTCTATGTAAAAACGGCCGGACGCGGGCTACGCATCCGGCCGATTTCGCCGATTGGGATTACTCGCCCTTGGCCTTGACCACCTTCTTGCCGCGATAGACGCCGGACGGAGAAATATGGTGGCGCAGGTGCACTTCGCCGGTGGTCGGCTCGACGGCCAGCGGGGGCGCGGTCAGGAAATCGTGCGCACGATGCATGCCGCGCTTGGAGGGGGACTTCTTGTTCTGTTGTACTGCCATTTCGCTACTCCTTGTCAAACCTTCTTCAACGCGGCCAGCGCCGCAAACGGCGATGATCCATTCCCTGCGGCATTCTCCGATGGCACCTCGCACTTGTCGTGACGAGGGGCGATCGGCAAAGCCAGCAACACTTCATCTTCCACCAGGGACAGCACCGCCAGTTCTCTATCCGCCTCGATGGCGTCGGCGCTGTCATCAGCCAGATCTTCGTCCGGCCACTCCTCTCCCGGCCCAACCAACTGCAAACGGCTCTTGATCCTCAGTTCGTGCCGCACTCCGCCCAGGCATCGCTGGCAGCGCAATTCCGGCGCCCCCTCGACATCGATCAACAACCACGACTTGCCCTGTGCGTCGCGCCGGCCGTCCACCCGAACCTTCAGGGTGCCGTCCGTTGCGGCCAGCAGGTCCGCCAGCCGCGGCAGGGCGTCGAAACCGACGCTGCGCTGCAAGGAGGCCCCGCTGCGCGCGAATTCCAGCGAGTCGATGACCGTTCCGTCAAGTGAATCAGACACTGGCCGGGGCTCGCGCGACATAAACGGCGAATGTTATCATGCCGGCCCCTTTCGGATCAAGCCCATGCAGCGCATTCTTGTCCTCGCTTCGACCTCGCCGTATCGCCGCGAACTGCTGCAGCGCCTGCAATTGCCCTTCGAGGTTGCCGCACCCGAGGTCGACGAGTCGGCGCTGCCGGGAGAGGCCCCCGAGGCCACCGCGCTGCGCCTGGCCGAATCCAAGGCCCGCGCCGTCGCCGCGGCCTTTCCCGACGCCCTGATCATCGGTTCCGACCAGGTCGCCGCCGTCGGCGACGAACGCTTCGGCAAACCGGGTACGCGCGCCAATGCCCGCAACCAGCTGCGAGCCATGAGCGGGCGGGAAATCGTCTTCCATACCGGCCTGTGCCTGCTCGACGCCGCGAGCGGAGCGGCGCAGACCCGCTGCGTCGATATCCACGTCGGCTTCCGCGAACTCGCGGACGCCGAGATCGAGTCCTACCTGGACAAGGAAGACGCGCTCAACTGCGCCGGCAGCGCCAAGTCCGAGGGACTCGGCATCAGCCTGCTGTCCTACCTGCGCGGCGACGACCCGAATGCCTTGATCGGTCTGCCGCTGATCGCGCTCTGCGACATGCTGCGCAAGGCCGGCCTGGCCCTGCCCTGAAGCAACGCTCATGGCTTCGGTAAGCGCCCGCACGTCATGAATCGTTTGCGACCCTGCCTTGCCGTGAGCGGGCAAGCTCGGCCCGCCCCCCTTCCCGCTGCGCGGCCCACGGCTGGCTTTGCACAGCCAGCCGGCTGCGGCGGCGCGACGCGTGCGTCGCGAATTCCCGCCTCGCCCCCTCGCGGGGGGTTCCCAAACGGCTCGCTGCGCTCGATATCAGGCGCGGCCCTTTTTGTCGGTTCACGCTGAAGTGGCCGGCACGCTCTGGCTGCTCCCCGTGGCGCTGGGCGACGCGGCCTGGACCAGCTACCTGCCGCCCGCGACGCGCGAGGCGGCCTGCCGCCTGGGCTATTTCGTGGTCGAAAACGCCAAGACGGCGCGCGCCGAACTCAAGCGCCTGGAGCACCCGGTCCCGCTGCGCGAACTGCAGATCGAACAGTTGCCGGAAAAGCTCACGCCCGCCGAAATCGAGCGCCTGCTGGCCCCCCTCTTCGCCGGCCACGACCTCGGCCTGATGTCGGAGGCCGGCTGCCCGGCGGTGGCCGATCCCGGCGCCCTGCTGGTGCGCCGCGCCCACGAACTGGGCATCGTGGTCAAACCCATGGTCGGCCCCTCCTCGCTGCTCTTGGCGCTGATGGCCTCCGGGCTCGACGGCCAGCGTTTCGCCTTCCACGGCTACCTACCGGCGCGCGAACCCGAACGCAGCCGGCGCATCGGCGAGCTCGAGGCCGAGTCGGCACGCCAGGGGCAGACGCAGATCTTCATCGAAACGCCGTATCGCAACCAGGCCCTGTTTGCCTCCCTGCTGCAGGCCTGCAAGCCGGCAACGCGGCTGTGCCTGGCGACGGACCTCGGGCTGGCCGGCGAAAGCATCGCCACCCGCCGCATCGGCGAATGGAAGAAGCAGGCGCCGCCCCTGCTGGACAGGCGGCCGACGGTCTTCCTGCTGCTGACCGCTTAGGCCACCGAGACCCGCGCCGGGCCGTCGTCGAGGCGCCCGATCACGGCGGCGTCGGCAAAGCCCTCGTCGCGGAAAATCGCCAGCACCTCATCGACCGCGGTTTCGGCGCACGCCACCAGCAGGCCGCCGCTGGTCTGCGGATCGGTCAGGAGGGCGCGCTGCATCTCGCCGACGCCCGCGGCGAGATCGACTTCGGCGCCGTAACCGATCCAGTTGCGCGCCGAGGCACCCGTGATGTAGCCGGCGCCGGCCAGCCTGGCGACGCCGGGCAGCAAGGGAATTCGCGCCATGTCGAGGCGGGCCGAGAGCCCCGAGCCGCGACAGATTTCCAGCAGGTGGCCGAGCAGGCCGAAGCCGGTGACGTCGGTCAGGGCATGGACCGACTCGAGCGGCGCCAGCTTGCGCCCCGGGGTGTTGAGCTTGGTGGTGCTGGCGATCATCGCGCCGTAGCCGGCGGCATCCAGCGCGCCCTTCTTCAGCGCCGCCGAGAGCACGCCGACGCCCAGTGCCTTGCCCAGGATCAGCACGTCGCCGGCGCGGGCGCCGGCATTGGTCTTGACGTGACGCGGATGCACCAGACCGAGCGCCACCAGCCCGTAGATCGGCTCGACGGAATCGATGGTGTGGCCGCCGGCGATGGGGATGCCCGCCGCGGCGCAAACGCTCTCGCCGCCCTCGAGGATGCGCCCGATGACCTCCACCGGCAGCTTGTCGATGGGCATGCCGACCAGGGCCAGGGCCATGATCGGGGTGCCGCCCATGGCATAGACATCGCTGATCGCGTTGGTGGCGGCAATGCGGCCGAAGTCGTAGGGATCATCGACGATGGGCATGAAAAAGTCGGTGGTCGCGATCAGGGCCTGCTCGTCGTTGAGCCGATACACGGCGGCGTCGTCACTGGTTTCGATGCCGACCATGAGTTCCTTGGGCACCGGCAGGGCGCGCGATCCGCGCAGGATCTCCGACAGCAGCCCGGGGGCGATCTTGCAGCCGCAACCGCCACCGTGGCTGAAGGAGGTCAGGCGGATCGGGGCGGGAGTCGGCGCAGTCATGGACGGAGGAACCTCGGGACGGGACGAAGGGCAAGCATAGCCGAAGCCGCCGGATCAAGCATGCCGGAGCAGGAAGAACACGGCGAAACCGCCGCCGATGGTGAGCAGGGTGTTGCGCCAGGCCGCGGCAATCGCCACGGCGACCAGTCCGGCCCAGAAGCGAGGATTGTCCCGGCCGAGGGCTATCGCGCCGTCCACCAGGAGGAGTTCGGGAACCGTCAGGGCGGTCAGCGCGGCCACCGGGACGAAGGGCAGCAGGCGCACGAACCAGCCGGGCGGCTCGTAATGTCCCTCGGCGGCGATGAAGGAATAGCGGATCAGGAATGTGACCAGGCCGCAGACCAGCATCAGCGCCCAGAGACTCATGGCCGCCGCTCCGTCAATATGCCGCCCGCCGCCAGCCCGGCGAGCGCCGCGCAAAACAGCCCGAGCTTGTAGGGCAGCGCCGCCAGCAGCACCGCCGCCGCGCCCGCCGCCAGCGC
>JALHNN010000052.1 GCA_022843505.1 Sulfuritalea sp. | reverse complement strand
CGCCGGTACTCGGCAAGGGCGAGTTCTGGGGCTATGACAGCCTGTTCGCCGCCATGAACCGCGCCGCCGAGGCACCGTCGGCCGGGGGCGACCTGCCGCTGATTGCACTCGATAGTTGCGAGGTGTATTCCGTGCCGCTGAAGATCGTGGCACGGATTCCCGTGGTGCGCTGGAAGCTCTTCGAGGCCTTCCGCAACGCCCATCCCTACGCCGCACCGCGCTATCGCGGCACGGCCAGGTAGCCGGCGGGGTCCTGCCGGTAGAACAGCCTGAGCTGTTCATAGACCTCGGGGTACTCGTCGCGCAGCAGCAGCGGATCCTCGAAGAAGAGTTCGCTGGTGACGGCGAAGAATTCGCTGGGGAGTTCCGCGGCATAGGGATCGATCGGCGTTTCCTCGCCGGCGTCCACGCGGCGCCTGAAATCCTCGAAGGCCGCCCCCATGACTCCGGCCCAGCGGCGTCGCGACATGCCGTCATGCAGCGGCGGCATGCCGTCGGCGTCGCCGTTCCTCATGTCCAGCTTGTGCGCGAACTCGTGGATCACCACATTTACGCCCAGGGTGTCGTCGGGGTTGTCGAACCACGAGACCAGCACCGGGCCGCCATGCCAGGCCTCGCCCAGCACCGGGTCGTCGTATTCATGCACCACGCCGCCTTCGTCCATGATCTGGCGCGGGATGATGAAGTCGCCCGGATAGACGATGATGCCGACCCAGCCGGAGTACCAGTCCAGACCGAGGTGCAGGATGGGCAGGCAGGCCTGCAGGGCGATGGCGAGCTGGATCGAGGGGTTCAGTTCGAGGCCGCGCGCGCCGCTCCATTCCTTGGCGGCGATGAACTCCCGCGCCAGCCGGCGCAAATCATCACGCTCGGTGGCGGTGAGGTGGTCGAGGAACCAGAAGCGGGCTTCGACCTCGTCCCACAAGCTCGGCGGGATATCGAGGCGCTCGGCCTGGCGGCCGCGCCACCAGGCGGCAAGGCGATTGATCATCGGACGCGCGAAGGCCGGGCATTCATGGGTGCCGGGATTATGCATGGGATAATTCGCCCATGGTTTCCGTCGTTCATTCCCTCGCCCTCAGCGACTCCGAGGCGCAGTCGCTGGCCATGCTGCAGGCCGGTCTCGACCCGCCCGCACAGGCGCGGGTCGCCGCAGCCTTCGAACTGGCCCGCGACGCCTACGGTGAGAAGCTGCTGGGCACGGCAGAGCCGGTACTCCAGCATGCCATAGGGATGGCGCTGGTCGCCACCGCGCTGGACCTCGATGCCGAGGTACGCTGCGCCGCCTTGCTGTTCGCCGCCGGCGACCATGTCGAGGATGCGGCCGAGAGGCTGACAGTCGGCTTTGGTGACACGGGGGCCGCGCTGGTCGACGGGCTGCGGCGTCTGGGCAGCCTGCGCCCGCTGACGCGCGCGGCGGCAGGTGCCGGGGCCGCCGAGGGCGTCGCCGATATGAAGGCGCAGACCGAGATCCTGCGCAAGATGCTGCTGGCCATGGTCGATGACATCCGCGTCGTCATGCTGCGCCTGGCGAGCCGGGTGCAGTCGCTGCGTTTCCTGGGCAGCCGGCCCGGGGCGCTGCGCGACGAAATGGCGCGCGAAAGCCAGCTGATCTACGCGCCGCTGGCCAACCGCCTCGGCGTCTGGCAGCTGAAGTGGGAACTCGAGGACCTGGCCTTCCGCTACCTCGAGCCCGAGACCTACAAGCGCATCGCGCGCATGCTCGACGAGAAGCGCTCGGAGCGAGAGGGTTTCATCGAGGCGGCCGTGCGCCGGCTTCGGGAGGAACTGGCGGCCGCCGGCGTCAAGGCCGAGGTCTATGGCCGGCCCAAGCACATCTACAGCATCTGGAACAAGATGCGCGGCAAGGACATCGATTTCGACAGCGTCTACGACGTGCGCGCATTGCGCATCATCGTCGACGAGGTCAAGGACTGCTATACCGCGCTGGGCATCGTGCACCATTTGTGGCAGCCGATCAGCGGCGAATTCGACGATTACATTTCGCATCCCAAGGGCAATTTCTACCGCTCGCTGCACACCGCCGTGGCTGCCGAGGATGGCCGCTCGCTGGAGGTGCAGATCCGCACCCGCGAGATGCACGAACATGCGGAGCTGGGGGTGGCGGCGCACTGGCGCTACAAGGAATCGGGCAAGTCAGTGAAGGCCGGCGGCAACTACGAAGACAAGATTTCCTGGCTGCGCCAACTGCTCTCATGGCGCGACGAGATCGCCGATTCCGGCGAATGGGTGCAGCAGTTCAAGCGCGCCGCGCTTGACGACACGATCTACGTGCTGACGCCGCAGGACAAGGTGATCGACCTGCCGCGCGGCGCCACGGCGCTGGACTTCGCCTACCGCCTGCATACCGACCTCGGTCATCGCTGCCGCGGAACCCGGGTCGATGGCCAGATGGTGCCGCTGGGTACGCCCTTGCAGAACGGCCAGCGGGTGGAGATCGTGGCGGTGAAGAGCGGCGGCCCGTCACGCGACTGGCTCAATCCGGCGCAGGGCTTTCTCGCCACGTCTCGGGCGCGCAGCAAGGTGCGGCAATGGTTCGCGGCGCAGGATGAGGCCGAGATGCTGGCGCAGGGGCGCGCCATCGTCACCAAGGAGTTGCAGCGGGAAGGGCAGTCGCAGGCCAACCTCGAGGAACTCGCCGGCAAGCTGGGCCTGAAGAATGCCGAGGCGCTGTTTCTCGCGGCGGCGCGCGGAGACGTCGGCGTGCGCGCCATCGACGTCGCGCTGCGCGGCGAGCCCGCGGCGCCGCAAGCCGAACCCGAAATCCAGACGCGCAAGAGCCGCGCCGGCGACAGCCGCATCCTGGTGGTGGGCGTGGACAAGCTGATGACCCAGACCGGGAAGTGCTGCAAGCCCATGCCGCCGGACGCCATCACCGGGTTTGTCACGCGCGGCAAGGGGATATCGATCCACCGTGTCGAATGCGCGAATTTTCGCAACATGGCCGCACGCAATCCCGAGCGCGTGATCGCCGCCGACTGGGGCGAGCAGTCCGGCGCGGTCTATGCCGTGGATCTGGTGGTCGATGCGACGGACCGCCAGGGCCTGCTGCGTGACATCTCGGACGTGCTTTCGCGCGAGAAGATCAATGTTACGGCGGTAAAGACGCAGAGCCGCGCGGGCCTGGCGCACATGAGTTTCGTCGTCGAAGTGCCGGCGACGGGAATTCTCGCCAAGGTGTTATCCTCGCTGCGTGACGTCGCCGGCGTGATCCGTGCCGGCAGGGGATGAACGCGATTTGATCGGAAATCCATGAATGAGGCCCAAGGGGTCGCCACCCTGAACGCCGGCGCCATGGCGCCGCCGCGCCGCCATCACTGGGTCGCGGCGAACAGCTTCCGCGTGCGCACCGCCACCTTCGCCCTGATCGGCATACCGATCGCGCTGCACGTGCTGCCGCGCCAGCACGGGGCGGTGTTCTGGACGCTGTTCCTGCTCCAGTTCTATGCCTATCCCTTCATCATGCAGTGGCTCAGCCGGCGCGCCGCCAACCACGAAAAGGCCGAGCACAACAACCTGATCGTCGATTCCGTGGCCAGCGGCGCCTGGGCGGCGGCCCTGGGGTTTCCGCTGTGGATCAGCGTGGCCTTCTTCCTCGCGGCGCTGCTGAACCACACCATCGCGCTCGGCGTCAGGGGTATCCTGATCTGCCTGCTTGCCGCCAGTGCGGGCGCGCTGGCCTCGACCACGGTGATCGCCTTCCATGTCTCGACCGATACCGACGGGCTGGTGACCCTGACCTCCATCATCGGTCTCGCCGTCTATCTGTCGCTGATGGGCATCGAGTTCTTCAGCTACATCCGGCGCCTGCACGAGGTCCAGGATGCGGTGGACCTGCAGAAGCGGACCCTGGAAGATGCCAACCAGGCCTTGCACGATCAGATCGCCAAGATCAACGACCTGCAGGAAAAACTGCGCGAGCAGGCCAACCGCGACTCGCTGACGGGGCTCTTCAACCGGCGCTACCTCGAGGGCACGCTGGAACGCGAGTTGTCCCGCTGCAAGCGCGAAGGCGCGCCGCTGACCATGCTGCTGCTCGACATCGACTACTTCAAGCTGGTGAATGACACCTATGGCCACCCGGCGGGCGACGAAGTGCTGCGCGTGTTTGCCCGCGCCCTGCAGGAAAGCGCGCGCACCGAGGACATCGTCTGCCGTTACGGGGGCGAGGAGTTCCTGCTGGTGCTGCCGAAGATGTCGCTGGCCGTTGCCCGCGGTCGCGCCCTACAGTTGCTCGAGTTGTTTCGCAAGACCACGGTGGTGTTCGAGAATTCCCGCATTCCGGTCACCACCTCGATCGGCATCGCTTCCGTGCCGGACCACGCGACGGGCGTGGAGAACCTGATCCGCTGCGCCGATCAGGCACTGTACCGGGCCAAGTCCACCGGGCGTGATCGCGCGGTGGCCTTCAACGAGTTCTAGGGCGTGTTGCCGCGGCTGACATAGCCGCGGCAGAGAATGCTTTCCCAGTCGGGCCGGCCGTTGCGCGTGGCGAGGTCGGCCATGGCGCGGTGGTCGTAGGGCAGGGCGATCAACTCGGCGCTCCAGGCGCCGGCGCGGCGTTCGACGATGGCGTAGCGTGCGTCCGGCGCCCCGTTCTCCACGGCATGGTAGAAGGGCAACTCGTCGTCCCAGGCCGGCTGGCCGACGCTGCCGGGGTTTACCAGCAGGGCCCCGCGTTCGCTGCGCGCGATGCGCGGAATGTGGGTATGGCCGCAGAGCACGACGGCGGCATCAAGCTGTCCCAGGCGTTCCTCGATTTCCGCAGCGCTGGCCAGGCGCGGTCGGCCAGGCTCCATGGTTTCCAGCAGGCACTCGTTGTCCCGGCGGGGTGTGCCGTGGCACAGCAGGACAGCGGCGTCGAGGGGGCGGGTGTGGGGCAGGGCGGCGATCCAGCGGCGCTCGGGCTCGCCCAGCCGGCCCCGGGCATGGACGTCCGAGGGGTCATCATTCGCTGCCGGCGCTGCCAGCACCTGGCGCTCGTGGTTGCCGGCAAGGTGGGTCCAGTTCGTCGCCATCAGGTAGCGCGCGGTTTCCAGCGGCAGCAGCGGCCCGGACAGGGCGTCGCCCAGGTTGACGACGGCATCGACGCCGCGCCGGGTGAAATCGGCGACCACGGCTTCCAGCGCGGCGAGATTGCCGTGGATGTCGGAGACGACGGCGATGCGCATCAGGCGATCCGCGCTGACAAGTGCCCGAGGTTCAGGCGCGGCAGCGCGGCATGCAGGCGTTCCGGGTGCGCCGAGGCAAGTAGGTGGAGGCGTCCGCTGCCGTGGGGCAGGTGGCCGGCCAGGCGCCGTGCCTGGCGCGCGACGGCGTCGGCGACGTCGATCAGGCGCGCGCGGTCGCCGATCGCCTGCCGCAGCAGGGGCGCGAGGAAGCTGTAATGGGTGCAGCCCAGCACGATGCGATCCACGCCCGCGGCCAGCAGCGGTTCGACGCGCGAGCGGATGTCCGCGGCCAGCGCCGGGTCGTCGAGCTGCAGCATTTCGACGTGGGTCGCCCAGCCCGGGCAGGGTTCGACATGGACCTCGACGCCGCCGGCATGGTCGCGGATCAGTTTGTGCAGGCGGGAGCTTCTCGCGGTGCTTTCGGTCGCCAGCACCGCGATGCGTCCGCTTTGCGTTTCCTGGGCCGCCGGCTTGATGCCGGGCTCGACGCCGACCACCGGGATGCCGGGATGCGCGGCCCGCAGGGCCTGCACGGCCGCGGCCGTGGCGGTGTTGCAGGCCACCACCAGCAGGTCGCAGCCCATGGCGGCGAGTTCGCCGCCGACCACCAGCACGCGGCGCTGGATCTCGGCGTCGCTCTTGTTGCCGTAGGGGACGTGGGCGGTGTCGGCGTGATAGCGGAAGTCCGCCTGCGGCAGTGCCTCGACCAGCGCGGCGAGCACCGAGAGGCCGCCCAACCCCGAATCGAAAACGCCAATCATGCGGTGCTCAAGAGTCGGCGCTGGCGCTACGGCGTTCAGTCCTTCGTGAGCGGGATCAGGCCCGCAGCACCGGGATCTTGCCGATCTTCGCCTGCCATTCCTTCGGTCCGGTCTGGTGCACCGAGGTGCCGGTGGAATCCACCGCCACCGTCACCGGCATGTCCTTGACGTCGAATTCGTAGATGGCTTCCATGCCGAGGTCGGCGAAGCCGACGACTTTCGCCGACTGGATGGCCTTGGCCACCAGGTAGGCGGCGCCGCCGACGGCCATGAGATAGGCCGATTTATTGTCCTTGATCGCCTCGATCGCCGTCGGGCCGCGCTCGGATTTTCCGATCATCGAGATCAGGCCGGTCTGTTCCAGCATCATGCGGGTGAACTTGTCCATGCGCGTGGCGGTGGTCGGTCCGGCCGGGCCGACGACTTCGTCGCGCACCGGGTCGACCGGGCCGACGTAATAGATGACGCGGTTGGTGAAGTCGACCGGCAACTTCTCGCCCTTGGCCAGCATGTCGGCGATGCGCTTGTGCGCCGCGTCGCGGCCGGTCAGCATCCTGCCGTTGAGCAGGAGCTTCTGGCCGGGCTTCCAGGCGGCGACCTGGGCCTTGGTCAGGCTGTTGAGGTCGACGCGCGTGGCGGTGGCGGCATCGGCCTGCCAGGTCACCTTGGGCCAGTCTTCGAGACGGGGCGCCTGCAGTCTGGCCGGGCCGGAGCCATCGAGGTGGAAGTGCACGTGGCGGGTCGCCGCGCAATTGGGGATCAGCGCCACCGGCAGGTTGGCGGCGTGGGTCGGGTAGTCGAGCACCTTGACGTCGAGCACCGTGGTGAGGCCGCCGAGGCCTTGTGCGCCGATGCCCAGGGCATTGATCTTCTCGTGCAGTTCGAGGCGCAGTTCTTCGGCGCGGGTGAGTTTGTCACCCCGGGCCCCACGCGCTTTCAGCTCATGGATGTCCACCGGTGCCATGATGGCTTCCTTGGCCAGCAGCATGGCCTTTTCCGGCGTACCGCCGATGCCGACGCCGAGTATGCCGGGCGGGCACCAGCCGGCGCCCATGGTCGGCACGGTCTTGAGTATCCAGTCGACCAGGTCGTCCGAGGGATTGAGCATGGCGAACTTCGCCTTGGCTTCGGAGCCGCCACCCTTGGCGGCACAGATCACCTCGACGTGGTCGCCGGGAACGATCTCGTAGTGCAACACCGCCGGCGTGTTGTCCCTGGTGTTCTTGCGGGCGCCGGCCGGATCGGCCAGCACGGAGGCGCGCAGCGGGTTGTCGACGTTGCCGTAGGCGCGGCGCACGCCTTCATTGACCATCTCCTGCACCGAAAGCGAGGCTTCCCAGCGCACGTTCATGCCGACCTTGAGGAAGACCAGGGCGATGCCGGTGTCCTGACAGATCGGGCGGTGGCCTTCGGCCGACATGCGGCTGTTGGTCAGGATCTGGGCGATGGCGTCCTTGGCCGCGGGCGACTCTTCGCGCTCGTACGCCTCTCCCAGCGCCGTGATGTAGTCCAGCGGATGGTAGTAGCTGATGAACTGGAAGGCGTCGGCGACGGACTGGACGAAATCTTCTTGGCGGATGGGGGCGGACATGGTTTTTCTCCGTCAGTGTTTGGTTTGGTGGCTGATGACCAGGGTCTGCATCATCATCTTGTCGGTCCAGGCGATGGCCAGGGCTGACACCAGAAAGGAAATATGGATGACGATCTGGGCGATGATCACGCGGTCCTCGACCTGCGGTGCATTGATGAAGGTGCGCAGCAGGTGGATGGAGGAAATGCTGATCAAGGCCACCGCCAGTTTGACCTTGAGCACGCCGGCATTGACGTGGGACAGCCATTCCGGCTGGTCGGGATTGCCCTCGAGGTCGAGCTTGGAGACGAAGGTTTCGTAGCCGCCGATGATCACCATCACCAGCAGGTTGGCGATCATGACGACGTCGATCAGGCCGAGCACGATCAGCATGACCTCGTTTTCGCTGAGGGTACCGGCCTTGGTGATCAGGATGCCCAGTTCGTGCATGAACTGATACACATAGACGGCCTGGGCGGCGATCAGGCCGAGGTAGAGCGGAGCCTGCAGCCAACGGCTGCCGAAGATGAAGGCTTCCATCGGCTTGGTGATTCGGTTCATGGCGGCGTGGGGACTGTGGTGCGGGGCCGCAATCTTACCGCAGGCGCCGGTTCCACTTGCATAGTCCTTTCCTCGCAAGGGCTTGCGTAAGTCCTATGTAAGACTCTTTCGCTTTAATCCGCAAGCACTTAAAATCGTCGGTTCCAGTCGCCGGTCGCGTTCAGACCGGGCGGGCCGGCGAAGAAGAAACAGCACCCATCGGCGGTACCCCATGCAGGCCCGACGCCCAGGCTGTTCGGGTCGACGGGCCGAATTTTGTTCCGGACCATGTCCGGTAATCTGTGAGAGGAGAGGTTTCAATGTCCGCAATCGAATCAGTATCCAACGAGACTCGCGTGTTCCCCCCTTCCGAGGCCGTGGTCAAGAAGGCCACGATTTCCGGCATGGCCGCCTACGAGGCGCTGTGCAAGGAAGCGGAGCAGGACTACGCCGGCTACTGGGCCCGCCTGGCCCGCGAGCACGTGACCTGGAAGCAGCCCTTCACCCAGTCGCTGGACGAGTCCAACGCGCCGTTCTACAAATGGTTCGCCGACGGCAAGCTGAACGTCTCCTACAACTGCCTCGACCGCAACGTCGAAGCCGGTCTCGGCGACAAGGTCGCCATCATTTTTGAAGCCGACGGCGGCCAGGCCACCAAGGTCACCTACAAGGAATTGCTGGCCAGGGTCGCGACCTTCGCCAACGCGCTCAAGGCCAAGGGCATCAAGAAGGGCGATCGCGTCCTGATCTACATGCCGATGTCGGTCGAGGGCGTGGTCGCCATGCAGGCCTGCGCCCGCATCGGCGCGATCCACTCCGTGGTGTTCGGCGGCTTCTCCGCCAAGTCGGTGCAGGAGCGCATCCAGGACGCCGGCGCCGTCGCCGTCATTACCTCCGACGAGCAGTGCCGCGGCGGCAAGAACATTCCGCTCAAGCCCGCGGTCGACGAGGGCATCGCCATGGGCGGCTGCGAGTCGATCCACACGGTGATCGTCTTCAAGCGCACCGGCGGCGCCTGCAATATGGTGGCCGGCCGCGACATCTGGTGGGACGACGCCTGCGCCGGCCAGTCCGCCGTCTGCGAGCCCGAGTGGGTGGATGCCGAGCATCCCCTGTTCCTGCTCTACACCTCGGGTTCCACCGGCAAGCCGAAGGGCGTCCAGCACAGCTCGGGCGGCTACCTGCTGCATGCGATCCTGACCATGAAGTGGACCTTCGACATCAAGCCGGATGACATCTTCTGGTGTACCGCCGATATCGGCTGGGTCACCGGCCATACCTACATCACCTACGGCCCGCTGGCCTGCGGCGCCACCGAGATCGTGTTCGAAGGCGTGCCGACCTATCCGGATGCCGGCCGTTTCTGGAAGACCATCCAGGCGCACAAGGTCAATATCTTCTACACCGCGCCGACGGCGATCCGCTCGCTGATCAAGTCCGGCGAAAACACGCCGGCGACGCATCCGAAGAACTACGACCTGTCCTCGCTGCGCATCCTCGGTTCGGTCGGCGAGCCGATCAACCCCGAAGCCTGGATGTGGTACTACGACAACGTTGGCGGCAGCCGCTGCCCGATCGTGGACACCTTCTGGCAGACGGAAACCGGCGGCCACATGATCACCCCGCTGCCCGGCGTCACGCCGCTGGTGCCCGGTTCCTGCACGCTGCCCTTCCCGGGCATCATGGCTGCCATCGTCGATGAGACCGGTGCCGACGTGCCCTGGGGCAACGGCGGCTTCCTCGTCGTCAAGAAGCCCTGGCCCTCGATGATCCGCAACATCTGGGGCGACCCGGAGCGCTTCAAGAAGTCCTACTATCCGGCCGACTTCAGCGGCAAGCTGTACCTGGCCGGCGACGGCGCGGTGCGCGACGCCAAGACCGGCAACTTCACCATCATGGGCCGCATCGACGACGTGCTCAACGTTTCCGGCCACCGCATGGGCACCATGGAAATCGAATCGGCGCTGGTCTCCAACCCGCTGGTGGCGGAAGCCGCCGTGGTCGGCCGTCCCGACGACCTCACCGGCGAAGCCATCTGCGCCTTCGTGGTGCTGAAGCAGGCGCGTCCCACCGGCGAGGAAGCCAAGAAGATCGCCGCCGACCTGCGCAACTGGGTGGGCAAGGAGATCGGCCCGATCGCCAAGCCCAAGGACATCCGCTTCGGCGAGAACCTGCCCAAGACACGCTCCGGCAAGATCATGCGCCGCCTGCTGCGTTCGCTGGCGAAGAACGAGGAGGTCACGCAGGACATCTCCACCCTGGAGAACCCGCAGATTCTCGACCAGCTCAAGCAGAACGCCTGATCGGCCTTGCGATTCGGAAAGCGCCCGTCTCCGGACGGGCGTCTTTTTTTGCAGCCCCGGATTCGGATTCGGAATCGCAAGGGCACGGATGCCACCGTGTGCATTGACGGAAGATGGCCAGACCGATGAACAGCTGCCTTTGGCCGGCAGTGCTTGCCGCCAAGCTGGGCATGGCGCTCTGCGCGGCTGCACAGGCGGCGCCCGAGGCCTACCTCGTCGATCCAGCGCGGACCCAGCCCCGGCTTTCCCTGGCCTACTTCGGCTATGCGGTTCCACTGGCCAGGTT